>JAEWHQ010000322.1 GCA_023387715.1 Pseudomonadota bacterium
GTGATGCAGTCGGAACGTGGGTGCTTGGCTGATATGGTAGCGCTTTATGAACAAACCGGCGGCAATATTATTGCTGTGCAGGAATGTGATCCGAAAGACGCGCATAAATACGGCATTGTCGGGCAGGGCGAGAGCATTGCCAATGGTTTTGAAATCACCAAAATGGTGGAAAAACCGGCAAAAGGCACGGCACCTTCTAATCTTTACATCAATGGCCGTTATATTTTGCAGCCGGAAATTTTTGATCTGCTCAGCAAGCAGGAAAAAGGTGCGGGCAACGAAATCCAGCTCACCGATGCGATGCTGAAACTGGCTGATGAACAGAAATTTTATGGTTTCAATTATCAGGGATTGACCTTTGACTGCGGTTCAAAAGAAGGTTTCATTGAGGCCAATGTGGCTTTTGCTTTGTGGCGCAATGATATCCGCCCGAATGTCGAATATTCGATTGAGCATTTGCTCAAGACAATCAAGGCAAAATAATCAGTTCACCTTGATGACAGGCATAAAAAAGGGGCTTTTAAGCCCCCTTTTTCGTTTGTGATTTTAAGATCAGTTGGCAGTTTTAAACTTGGCAACTGACAGGAAGGTAACTGCCTGACCGCTGAAGCTATGGGCGCGGTCTGTTGTTGGAATGTCGCGCTGGAAACCAGCGGTGTAAACCATGGCAGGTGCTTCACGCATTGCGTCATTGCGCAAAACCGGATTGGTGACAGGCACAGCATTGGCAACCGATTCAGAAGACATCGCCAATTGTGAAACCGGTGCTGTTGCAGGCTGAACAATAGCTGCTTTGTTAGCTTTTGCACCGTGTGCATTTGGTTTTGCCGATTTTGCCGTGGTGCGTGACTGCGTGTTGAGGCTTGCAACCTGAATGTTAGCTTTTGGTGCAGTATGTGCGATAGGAGCTGGCTGCGGTGCCGGAGCAGCAGGTTTGGTTGCTGGGGCTGTTTTAGCCGGTGCAAAATCATCGTCCGAAGGTGGTGCAATCAGTTCACCCTGCGAAGAAGACAGTGCGGCAACTTGCTGGTTGGCCGAGCGATTTGCCGGTACAGGCAGTGTTGCTGTGGTCTGGTCGTTTTTGAGCAGGTCGGCAATTGCATCATTGTTGGATGCAGCTGCCATTTGCACTTCACCGGAAAGACTTGCCGGGCGGTTTGCAGGCACCGGTACAAAACCGGTCAGCATTGTCGGCGCAGCATCTGCAACTGGTGTTTCCGTATCAATTGCTGCGGCCATCGCAATAGCATTTTCAACAGCAGTGGCAGGGCGACGCGCCGGAACCGGAATGATGCTGTGTGCGATTGCATTATTCTGTGCTTCTACCGGTGCAGCTGCAACGGCAAAAGGAATATTTTCAGGCTCGGCCGGCTGAGCAGGTGCTGCTGGTACGGCGGCAACAGGCGCTGCCGGACGTGGTGCACCGACAGGAAGCGGCACATTACGTGTTGGCAGGGCTGCAATTAAAGGCTCAGCCGGAGCTGGTGCAGGTGCCGGAACGACAGCTGGTGCTGTCGGAGCAGAAGGACGCGGAGCAGCTGTGGCAGTGGCCGGACGACGTGCTGGTGTGGCTGCACGGATGTTGTCTTCGCTGATATCCTCTTCCTCATCAGCGCCGCCGCCAAATAATGCACCAAACAGCGTGTTGTTGCTGCGTTTTTTAGATGGTGCTGCGCTGGCAACTACAATATCACTACCGGAAGATTTGCGACGTTCAACTTCAGCCAAAGCCTGTTTGTAGCCAGGCAGTGGTTTGCCATCGGAAGGGATGTGTACGGTTTTGCCATCTGGAAAAAGGGCCAGCAATTCCTTGCGGCTCATGCGCGGCCATGCGCGAACACCACCTACGTCCAGATGGACGAACGGCGAACCGGATTTCGGATAATAACCAACGCCCCCGACTTGATAGCGGATAGCCAATTGACGCAATTTTGTCAGCGGGACACCCGGAATAAAGAAGTCCATGGCTTTACCAAGCGTGTGCTGGCTGTTTTTAGCAACACCGCTGGTTTTGGAACGCAACATGGAGTTGGTGGCCGGAGATCGATATGCGGATACGACTGTGATGTAATTGGAAGAGCCGGACGCTTTATGTACCTGCCAGACGAGATCGAACAGACGGGGATCCATCTTAGTCGGTTCGTTACGGCGCCAGTCACGCAAAAACACATTGAGTTTTTGCAGACCGTCTTTCAGGTAGCGGCCGTCTTTTTTAAATGTGATTTCGGCGCGTTCGCCGGTATGCACATAATAAAGTTTCAGACTGCGTGTTTCTGCCGAGGCAACATTTGGCATCATAACTGTTGTAGCAGTAACCGCGAAAGCTGCACCTGCAATAATGCAGCGCAGAAATTTTGCTTTGATGCGGTTATATCCCGTTTTGATAATCAAGGTGCTGTCCATCAATTCGTATAGCCTTACCGTTCTTCCAGTCGGATCGCTGACCAGTATCGGATTTATTGGTTAATGGAGGCTTAGTGAACATCAATTGCGTTGGTACTATGGCGAAAAAGACACAGTTCAGCATCTATTTTCGCTGTAGTTAACAAACTATTAACAGGATTTCGCCGCAATTTACCAGTGTTTTTGCCCAAAATGCCATGATTTACAGGGTACAACATTATTTTTACGAAAAAATCGAAGAGCCTGCGTCAAATGCGCTTTGTGGGCAATAAAAAGCCGTTGACGGGGCATAGTTTGTGCGAATCACTGAGAAAATGATTAATTTTACTCAACAAACAGACGAAGCAGTGTAAGGCTTGAACAAGAAGACGATGGCCTTAACCTGCCTTCAATGGAATCGATCACAGGAGACCCTCAATGAGCGGTGCAAACAGTAAACTCGGCCTTTTACCTGAATGGAATCTGGATGATCTTTATAAGGGTCCTGATGCGCCGGAACTGTCGCGTGATATCGAAAAGTGCTTTACCGATGCCAAGGCTTTTGAACAGCGCTGGGCAGGTAAGCTTAATGAAGAATTGTTGAAGCCGAATGGTGGTGATTTTGCTCTCAGCATTCAGGCTTATGAAAATTTAAGCGAGCTGATGGGGCGCATCGGTTCTTATGTCGGCCTCTATTATTATGGCGATACCAGTGATGCAAACCGCGCTAAGCTTTATGGTGATGTGCAGCAGAAACTGACCGATGCCAGCACACCACTGATTTTTTACACGCTGGAACTTAATCGCATTGATGATGCGGTGCTGGATAAAGCGATCGATAATAATCCGACTATCGGTCATTATCGCCCGTGGCTGGTGGATCTGCGTAAAGATAAACCATACCAGCTGGAAGACCGTATCGAGCATTTGCTGCATGAAAAGTCGGTGACCGGTTATAGCGCATGGAACCGCTTGTTTGATGAAACCATGTCGTCTTTACGCTTTGAGGTTAATGGTCAGGAGCTGGCGATTGAGCCAACCTTGAACATGTTGCAGGATGCCGATGGCGCGGTGCGTAAAGCGGCGTCTGACGCTTTGGCGAAAACCTTTGCAGCTAATATGCGTGTCTTTACGCTGATCACCAATACGCTTGCCAAAGATAAAGAAATTTCTGATCGTTGGCGCGGTTTTGAAGATATTGCCGACAGCCGCCATCTGGCCAACCGCGTTGAGCGCGAAGTGGTAGATGCTTTGGCGCAAGCTGTGACCGAAGCTTATCCGCGTATTTCACATCGTTATTATGCTTTGAAAGCCAAGTGGCTCGGCCTTGAACGATTGGAAAACTGGGATCGCAATGCGCCATTGCCCGAAACTCCGCAGGCACTGATCAGTTGGGATGAGGCACGCGAAACTGTGCTTTCGGCCTATCGTGGTTTTGCACCGGAAATGGCTGATATTGCGCAAGAGTTTTTTGATAAAAACTGGATTGATGCACCTGTCCGTGCAGGTAAAGCACCGGGTGCATTTGCCCATCCGACCGTGCCTTCTGCTCATCCATATGTGTTGCTTAACTATATGGGCAAGCCGCGTGATGTGATGACTTTGGCACATGAACTTGGTCATGGTGTGCATCAGGTTCTGGCAGCCCGTCAGGGTGCTTTGATGGCGTCAACGCCTTTGACCTTGGCTGAAACCGCATCGGTCTTTGGTGAGATGCTGACTTTCCGTTCATTGCTGGCCAAAACCACTGATAAGCGTGAGCGCAAAGCTATGCTGGCGCAAAAAGCCGAAGACATGATCAACACGGTTGTGCGCCAGATTGCGTTTTATCAGTTTGAGCGCCGCGTCCATACCGAGCGTGCACAGGGTGAATTAACCGCTGAGCGTATTGGTGAAATCTGGATTGAAATTCAGCATGAAAGCTTAGGTGAAGCGGTTCATATCAATCCGGGCTATGAAACCTTCTGGACCTATATCCCGCATTTCATTCACTCACCGTTTTATGTCTATGCTTATGCTTTCGGTGATTGTTTGGTAAACTCGCTCTACGCAGTTTATCAAAATGCTGACGAAGGCTTCCAGCAGAAATATTTCGATCTGTTGAAGGCAGGCGGCACCAAACATCATAGTGAATTGCTTGCACCTTTCGGCCTTGATGCGACCGATCCGAATTTCTGGCAGAAAGGTCTGTCAGTGATTGAATCGATCATCGACGAATTGGAAGCAATGGAGAATTAAGCGGTAAAGTGTTGTTTTAAATGATGAACGACCCCGTTATTCTTTTCAGAGACGAGAAAAAGGGCCGCGAAATATCTTTCGCGGCTCCTCGCTTTATGATTGAAGCGCATGAACCACATGCGTTTGAGGCTGCTTTTCAAGCTTGCCAGCAAGCCCATGAGGACGGGTTTTGGCTTGCCGGATTTTTGTCTTATGAGGCGGGCTATTTATTAGAGCCGCAATTGCGGCAAAGCCTGCCTGAGGGGCGAAAAGCGCCGCTTTTATCCTTTGGTGTGTTTGAAAAACCGGTTGAGATGCCGCTCATGCCAACCGCTGATACGGCGCGCATTTATGATTTTCGCCCTGATTGGACGTTGGAAGATTATCGCCAAAAGTTTGCGCAACTGCATTATCATTTGCGCGCTGGTGATTGCTATCAGGGTAATCTGACTTTTCCGATCAAAGCACAATGGGATGGTGATCCTTATGCGCTTTTTAATGAATTGTCGAAACGTCAGCAGGTTGGCCATGCCTGCTATTGTAATTTCGGGGCATCAAGCGCTGCGCCGGTTATTCTTTCGCGTTCACCGGAATTGTTTTTCGAAGTTGATAAAGACGGCTGGATTGAAACCCACCCGATGAAAGGCACATCCCCACGCGGTAAAACAGCTGAAGAAGAT
>JAEWHQ010000386.1 GCA_023387715.1 Pseudomonadota bacterium
CTTCAAGTCCTGTCAGTTCACGCGCTCTTGCACCAGTTGCAATAATAATATTTTTTGCACTGATCGTTTCTATGCCGTCAGCTTTCTTCACGCTCACTTGGCCGTGACCAGACAAAGTAGCCTCACCAGCAATCACACTGATTTTGTTTTTCTTCATCAAGTGGCTGATACCAGACGATAACTGACCGGCGACAGAACGGCTTCTGGCCACCACGGCATCCAGATCATAACCGATATTATCAGCCTTTAAGCCAAACTCTTTAGCGCGCTGCATCTGGCGCAAAATTTCGGCCGAGCGCAACATGGCTTTGGTTGGTATGCAACCCCAATTGAGACAAATGCCGCCCATCTTGTCACGTTCAACAATCGCAACCTTTAACCCTAATTGCGCAGCTCTGATGGCCGCAACATATCCGCCAGGGCCTGCACCGATTACAATCACATCAAATTCAGTTGCCATAAGAATATTCCTGTCAGTCATAGGGAAAGATGGACAAAGAAAACCCTTGCGGAAACACTGTCTCAAAGCATTTCCGGCAAAAGCTTAAGTGAAAAAGGCCAATTAATAGTCGGCGCGACCGCCCGACATATCAAACACTGCGCCGGTTGAAAAAGACGCACGCCGTGACGCTACGAAGGCCACGAGTTCAGCCAGTTCTTCCGGTAAGCCAAATCGGTTCATCGGAATTTTAGCCAGTAATTCACCAACATATTCTTCCGGCCAATCATCAAAGATACGTGTACGAATGGCGCCAGGTGCTACACAATTAACCGTCACACCGGATGTTGCCAATTCTCGCGCCAGCGTTTTGGTCAATGAGATGATGGCAGCTTTACTGGCAGCATAAGCGGCAATTTGCGGGCTGGCTTCCTTGCCTGCCACCGATCCGATCGTGACAATACGGCCATAGCCGCGTGCTATCATATCCGGAATAACTGCCTGACAGCACAATAAAGCACCTGTGACATTCACTTCCATCACACGGTTCCAATCCTCTGCCGTCACCTCAGCAGTCGGCAAATTGGGCCCCGAAATCGCAGCATTGCACACCAGAACCGAAACCTCACCCAGCATTTTTTGCGTTGAAGTCAGTGCGGTTTTGACGTCATCAGCAGAAGCAATATCAACATGGCACCAATGCGTGGAGCCAATATCGGAAAACTCTTCTGCCGTCTGGCGTGCGGCCTCACCATCACGATCCCAAATGGCAACCCGCGCGCCACGCTCAAGAAACTTTTTGGCAATGACTTTGCCAAGGCCACGACCAGCACCGGTAATAATCGAAGAGCGCCCCTTCATCGTGTTTCCTTTGCCACGGCTTCAGGATTGGTTTGTGGCTTTTGAAACAATCGCGCCGATATTTCGCCTACCAATCCGCGGCGGAACGACAAGATGCAAAGAAGAAATACCACGCCGATAATCACCGAGAGCCATTCGCCCACTTTATCCGCGAGAAAGTTTTGCAAGAGAATAACAAAGAAAGCACCCGCTACCGGCCCACCCAAAGTGCCAAGACCGCCCAGAATGCACATCATCACCACTTCACCGCTCAGTGCCCAATGCAGATCATTGAGTGACTCATAGCTAAGCGCCAGCGCCTTTAACGAGCCGGCCAGTCCGGAAAGAGCTGCCGACAAAACAAAGGCCAGTACTTTATAGCTATTCACATTATAGCCAAGTGACACGGCACGCGGTTCATTTTCGCGGATTGCGGTCAAAACCTGCCCGAATGGAGAGGTCACAATACGGTGGATCGCAAAAAGCGCCAGCACGAAACAAACAGCAACCAGCACGTATAAAGTCAGATCATTTTCCAGATCAAAAAGACCTAAAAATATACCACGCGGAATACCGTGAAAACCGTCATCACGCCCCGTCCACTCCATCTGCATGGCAATGAAATAAATCAGCTGCGAGATGGCAAGCGTAATCATGGAAAAGTAAATTCCCTGACGACGGATCGCGATCAAACCAGCTAAAAGGCCAAGAAGTGCAGCGGATACAACAGCAATCAGCAGTCCGAGCTCCGGCGGAAAACCTAAGTGTTTGGTTGAAACACCCAGTGCATAACCGGCAACGCCAAAAAACATGGCATGGCCGAAAGATAAAAGCCCCGTATAACCCAGCATCAAATTGAAAGCAGAAGCAAAAAGCGCAAAGCAAAGCAGCTTGATCAACAACATCGGATAAACAAAAGCCGGTGCAATCACCAACGCAGCTATGCCTGCCAGCAGAAGTAGATTTCGCATCATTGTGGTTTCTGTCAGATTGGTCATCACATGCCTCACTGCTTACCGAACAGGCCGTATGGGCGAACCAACAAGACCAAAATCATCAGTACAAAAATTACGGTTGCGGATGCTTCCGGATAATAAACCTTGGTCAAACCTTCGATGAGACCCAAACTTAAACCGGTGATAATCGAACCCAGGATCGACCCCATGCCACCGATAACCACTACACCAAAAACGGTAATCACAATGGAATGCCCTATTTGCGGAGTAAGCTGCATCAATGGTGCAGCCAGCACACCAGCAAAGGCGGCCAGTGCCACGCCCCAGCCAAAAACCAATGTAATGAGCAAAGGAACATTGACGCCAAAAGCCTGCACGAGTTTCGGATTTTCTGTGCCCGCTCTTAATAGTGAACCGAGACGGGTGCGCTCAATGACAAACCATGTGAAGAGACAAACGCCCAAGGCAGCAACCACGACCCATACGCGGTATAGCGGCAAGCGGATTGAGCCTAAATCAATCATGCCGCTAAGCGATGCCGGAACCGCATAACGCAAGCCCGATACACCAAAATAAACACGCACCAAGCCTTCCAAAATCATTGCCAATGCGAATGTCACCAGCAAGCCATAAATATGGTCGAGCTTATAAATACGCCACAGAATAGTTTTCTCGATAACTGCCCCTAAAATAGCTGCACCAAGTGGTACAAGCACCAGCGCCCACCAATAATTGATGCCGAAAACGGCCATCAACAAATAAGCCAAAAAAGCGCCCAGCATATACATCGTGCCATGGGCGAAGTTGATAATATTAAGCAACCCGAAAATGAGCGACAGCCCCAGCGACAACAACGCATAGAAGCTACCATTGACGAGACCGAGTAAAAGCTGGCCATAAAGAACGGGGGCTGGAACGCCGAAAATCTCGGTCATGATCACACTCCAAGAAATTTACGGATTTCGTTCATCCGCGTCGCCAGTTCGGCTTGTTGAATTTCCTCAATCACCTGCCCGTGTTCGATCACAAAAAACCGGTCGGCAAGCGGTGCAATAAAACGGAAATTCTGTTCAACGATGAGGATGGTAAAACCGCGCGCTTTAAGCTTTTCGATTACGCGTGCAAGCGTTTGCACAATAACCGGTGCCAAGCCTTCAGATATTTCATCAAGCAGCAAAATATCAGAGCCTGTACGCAAAATGCGAGCCAATGCCAGCATTTGTTGCTCACCACCTGAAAGCAATGTACCGCGGCTGTTGGCACGGTCCTTTAGGTTCGGGAACATCGCATAAATCTCATCCACGGACATCGCCATGCCAGAATTAACCTGTGTTACAGGCGGTAAAAGCAAATTTTCTTCACATGTCAGAGATGAGAAAATCCCACGTTCTTCAGGACAATAGCCAAGCCCCGATGACGCCATCCGGTGAGGTGCTACATTGCTCATGTCGCGGCCTTTAATTTTCAGTGTTCCGGTGCGCTTGTCCAGCATGCCCATAATTGCACGTAAAATAGTTGTGCGCCCAGCACCGTTGCGTCCGATCAGGCTAACAACTTCGCCTTTTTTAACATCCAGATTAACATTGTGCAGAACGTGGGATTCACCATACCAGCCACTGATATTTTGCAAGGAAAGAACTGAATCAGCCATGATGTGCCCCCGCCAGTTCGGTTTCTGTCCCCATATAGGCTTCCAACACACGCGGGTCGGTCGCCACTTCCTGATAAGTGCCTTCGGCCAGAATAGCGCCACGCTGCAAAACAGAAATCCGATCGCAAATACCTGCCACCACTTTCATATTATGCTCCACCATCAAGATCGTACGCCCGACAGAAACCCGCTTAATCAGCTGGGTTACCTGCTCCACATCTTCATGCCCCATACCCTGAGTTGGTTCATCCAGCAGCATCAAACGTGGCTCCATCGCCAAAGTCGTGGCAATCTCTACCGAACGTTTGCGGCCATAAGGCAAATCCGCAGCTTTTGCATGTGCAAAATCCTGCATATCGACCTGCTCCAGATATTCCATCGCACTTGCATTCAGGTGATTGAGCGACTTGCCAGAGCGCCAGAATGCATAAGTCGGTGCAAGACGGCGTTGCAAAGCAATTCGCACATTCTCCAGAACAGTCAGATCAGGAAAAGTTGCAGAGATTTGAAAACTGCGCACAATTCCCTGCTGGGCAAGTGAGGCCGGTTTTTCATACGTAATATCCTTACCCTGAAAAAGAATTTGGCCGGAACTTGGCTGCAAGAATTTTGTCAACAAGTTGAAAACAGTGGTCTTTCCCGCTCCGTTAGGGCCTATGAGGGCGTGTATGTCGCCCTCACGAACCTTCAAGGAAACATTGCTGACTGCTCGAAAACCACCGAAGTCTTTACACAGTTCAACTGTCTCAAGAATATGGGTCATGAATATCCACTCAGCCTTTTTTGACCAGCGGGCACGCACTTTGTTCAAGTGGAATGAAAGCCTTATCTGCCGGAATTGTATCCAGAACGGTCAAATAATCCCACGGATATTTGGATTCTTCAGGTGTTTTCACCTGTACCAGATACATGTCATGCACCATCATGCCGTCTTCACGGATACGGCCATTTTCTGCGAACATGTCATTGACCGGCGTTTCTTTCATCTTGCCTAAAACAGCCTGCGCATCTGAACTGCCAGCGGCTTTCACTGCATTAAGATAGTGCAGTACACCGGAATAATCGCCCGCATTGACCATATTCGGCATCTTGCCAACACGGTCATAGAAACGCTTTGACCATTCACGCGTTTTGTCGGTGCGATCCCAATAGAAACCATCCGCAAAGACCAGACCGGACGCATCTTTCAGACCGATACCGTCGATTTCATTGATCAGTAACGTAAATGCCACCATCTTCTGGTCTGCACCAAGACCAAATTCTTTCAACGCCAGAATGGAGTTGGTTGTATCTGATGATGAGTTAGATAAACCAATAACTTTGGAGCCGGAAGAAATCGCCTGCAACGCATAGGATGAGAAATCAGTTGCCATAAAGGCCGGATGTTAAACCGTACCGGTG
>JAEWHQ010000052.1 GCA_023387715.1 Pseudomonadota bacterium
GCTTTACGCTTATTATGGTTTGCTGCGTGCAGCGCATTCCGATTTTCGTTCGGTTCTGTCCGAAAAACATCTCGACAGTATCTGGGATTCTATGGAAAAGCAGCTGCGCGATGCTTTGGATATGCAGCCGACCATCGTTTCCAATGGACGTCAGGATGCGTGGTTTACACCGTCTCATCTGACCACAATGGGCTTTTACATTTTGCGCGTCCGCTCCAATCTGGTTGATATCAGACAGGTTCTGGAACGCTGATTTTAAGGTGATTTGACTTCATGGAATTACCAGCACGGTTACGTCAGGGGGTGGATAGCCTCCTGAACGGTGTAGCATTGACTGATTTGCAGCGCGCTTCCGATATTTTATCGAAGCGCTATCGTGCTGAGACGCGTGACGGGCGGTTGCATTTGTCAGATGAGATGGCAGCCTATGCTTATCTGGCAGCTCGTTTACCTGCCACCTATGCGGCGGTGTTTTCAAGCCTTGATTATGCAGCGGAACTGCGTCCTGATTTTAGCCCGTCATCGCTTCTCGATGTGGGGGCGGGGCCGGGCACTGTTTTATGGGCCGCTTCACAATGCTGGCCGGAATTGCGCCAAGCGACATTGATGGAAGCAAGCAATGCTATCCGTGCGGTGGGCTCCAAACTTTCTGAAGAAGCAGGGCTTGATAAAGTTGACTGGGTGGCGCGTGACATCGTTAAAGAACGCACCCCTTTGCCAAAAGCTGATCTGGTCACATTGGCCTATGTGCTGGATGAGTTGTCTGCTGCGGAGCGCAGCGATCTGATTGCGCGTCTCTGGTCGGCCTGTGATAATATGTTTGTGCTCATTGAGCCCGGCACACCTGCCGGCTGGCAGCGGATTATGGATGCGCGTTCGCAGTTGATAGGTGCTGGCGCTTTTATTGTTGCGCCATGCCCGCATCATGAGGCTTGCGCGATTGAAGGTTCTGACTGGTGTCATTTCTCCAGACGTGTGGCGCGGTCGAAATTGCATCGCCTGACCAAACAAGCTGATGTGCCGTGGGAAGATGAGAAATATATCTATCTCGCTGTGTCACGCTTTGAAGGCGAGCGGGCACAAAACCGTGTACTGGCACCGGTTAAAACCAGCAGTGGTAAGGCGGAACTGAAGCTTTGCCGTCATGATGGCGTGATTGCTCAGCAAACGATCACCAAACGGGACGGTGACTTGTTTAAACAGGCGCGCCGTGCTGATTGGGGCGATGTATTGTAAATACAGGTTGTATTGCTCTTTTGATGTGCTAAATGGATTTTATATCGATATTTCAAATGCTTATTCTTGATTTGAAAAATTAATGCAGCCTGATAAAAATACGTATTGCATTTAAATGCAACCTATAGTAGTTATTGAGTGTACTTAATTTATACCATACGTATTTATTGCTTCGATGGCGTTGCATTTTAATACCAACAACGTCTTCACATACAGGCAGCAGCATTCGGGAATTCGCGGCCTGATTTGCTCAACCTTTGAGCTTTTATAGGTCCGGCTTGTTTATCAGGCCGGACTTTTTATTCGTGTATGATGTAATGGTATGCTTGCCGAGAGAACGGGTGATTGAACACTGATTGTAAGCTTATTTCTGCTCTTGCAGGGTTGGCTTTATAAAGATCAGCCGATGATGTGAAAACTGTCATTTCTGACAAGTCTGTTAACTTTCTTTTTTGCTCATGCATTTTTGCAGTTGCCTTCATGCTTGTCGCGAGCTATCAAACTCACATGTACAAGTCGAACATCCTCATGAATGGTTGGTGGTGGGTCCGTTAACAGCGGCCGTGAGAACACTTGTGCATAAGCGAAAGTGAAGTTTGGGGTCGCAACGGGTAAACCGGGCGGCCTTTTTGTTTGCCCGTATCCTTAAAACGACTTCCAGAAAATGCATGATTTGAAGACATGCGGACAGGATCAGATCAGCTTTTTGAAAAGTTTGATCAAGGCAAACAGAACGGTTCATGACTATGACTAAAATGTCGAAGATCGAAACACATACACATCTGAGCCAAGGTGGTATTACGGTTGAGCGCGTGCGCCAACTGATCGATTATAAAGGCGCCATCGAGCAGCGCATTGATGTTTTGAACACGCGCCGTGGCGCGGTTTTCTCGTCTAACTATGAATATCCGGGTCGCTATACCCGCTGGGATACCGCCATTATCGATCCGCCTGTTGTCATCACCGCCAATGGCCGTGTCATGCGTATCGAAGCTTTGAACAAGCGCGGCGAAGTTCTGCTGGCACCGATTTTAAAAGTGTTGCAGGCCATAAATGCTGTAACTATCGATCAGCAAAATGCCACCCGTATTGATCTGACTGTTGCCGAGCCTAAGGGTGTTTTTTCTGAAGAAGAACGCTCCCGTATGCCATCGGTTTTCACGGTGCTGCGTGCGATCGTTGCGCTGTTCTTCTCTGAAGAAGATGCCAATTTAGGTCTTTATGGTGCTTTTGGTTACGATCTGGCTTTCCAGTTCGACAAAATTGATTTCAAGATGAAGCGGCCTGACGATCAGCGCGATCTGGTGCTGTTCATTCCTGATGAGATTGTCATCGTTGACCATTACTCCACCAAGGCATGGGTGGATTCTTATGAATTCAGCATTGATGGCAAGGGCACGCACGGCTTGGCGCGTGAAACGCCGTCAAAAGTCTTTGAGCCTTCAACTGAAAATCCGGGACGCGGTGACCATCAGCCTGGCGAATATGCGCAGCTTGTTGAAAAAGCCAAAGATAGTTTCAAGCGCGGTTATCTGTTTGAAGTGGTGCCGGGGCAGACATTCTATGAGCGCTGCGAAAGCCAGCCGTCTGAAATTTTCCGCCGTCTGAAAAGCACCAATCCGTCACCTTATTCTTTCTTCATCAATCTAGGTGAAGATGAATATCTGGTGGGCGCATCACCGGAAATGTTTGTGCGTGTTAATGGCCGTCGCATTGAGACATGCCCGATTTCCGGCACGATTAAGCGCGGTGAGAATGCGATTTCGGATTCGGAGCAGATTTTGAAACTGCTCAATTCGAAAAAGGACGAATCCGAACTGACCATGTGCTCGGATGTGGATCGTAATGACAAAAGCCGCGTGTGCGATCCGGGTTCTGTGCGGGTGATCGGACGCCGTCAGATTGAAATGTATTCGCGTCTTATTCATACGGTTGATCATATTGAAGGCCGCCTGCGTGCCGACATGGATGCTTTTGATGGTTTCCTGAGCCACGCATGGGCGGTGACGGTCACCGGTGCGCCAAAATTATGGGCGATGCGCTTTATTGAGAATCATGAAAAAAGCCCGCGTGCATGGTATGGCGGCGCGGTTGGCATGATGCATTTTAATGGCGATATGAATACCGGCCTGACCTTGCGCACTGTGCGGATTAAAGATGGTGTGGCACAGGTGCGTGCTGGTGCAACATTGCTTTATGATTCAAACCCGCAGGAAGAAGAAGCTGAGACCGAATTGAAGGCCTCTGCTATGCTGGCAGCCATTCGTGAGGCACATAAAGTGCAGGCACAAACACAAAAGCAGGAAGCGGAAATGGTTGGGCAGGGCACCAATATTCTTCTGGTGGATCATGAAGATTCATTCGTGCATACATTGGCGAATTATTTCCGTCAGACAGGCGCGAAAGTTTCCAC
>JAEWHQ010000053.1 GCA_023387715.1 Pseudomonadota bacterium
CCATAGGCAATGTTTCTGCGTACCGACATATTGGGAAACAAAGCGTAAGACTGGAAAACCATACCGATTTTACGTTTTTCAACGGGGTAATCGGTAACATTGTCTTCACCAAACCAAATTTCGGCGCCTTTATCAGGGCGCTCCAAACCAGCCACGAGACGCAAAAGTGTAGTTTTGCCACAACCGGATGGGCCGAGCAGTGAAATAATTTCGCCCGGTTGCACATGCAGATCGGTCGGTATCAGCGCCACTGTACCATCGGGATAAGTTTTGGAGCCATTTTTAAGTGTAAGCGTCATTTCGCAATCCTCTGCGCTCGTGCGCTCGCCCATTGCATGGCCATGAGCAGGGGGACAATGATGATGAAAAAGACCAGCGTGTAGGCAGAAGCAACTTCAAGCCGCATGGAGGCGTAAGCATCAGCAAGACCTACAGGCAGTGTCTTTAAATAGGGAGTGTGCAGCATCCAGGTCAGGTTAAATTCGCCAATAGACAGTGTTACCACTGTGAGGGAACCTGCCAAAATACCGGGCATCGCATTCGGGACAATAACATCACAGAACCGGCGCCATGGTGAGGCACCGAGGGAGGCCGCACCTTCTTCCAGTGTTTTCAAATCCATGGCGGCAAAAACTGCCAAAACAGAACGCACCATGAAAGGCAGTGTGTAAAGCACATGCCCGACCAGAATGAATGTCCATGACGTTCTAAAGCCTGTCATCGTGCCGTAAACCTGCAAAAGAGCGAGGGCCAAGGCAAGGCCTGGAACGGCAAGCGGCAAGGAAATAAACTCTTCCAGAATACGGGACATCCGGCCCGGATTACGGGCAAGTCCGTAGGCTGCCGGAATGCCGATAATCAAGGTGCAGATCAAACAGGCAATGGCCAGCCATATCGAAAGAAAGATACTGTCGAGATAGAGATCAAGAACCTGCTGCACCCATTTGAGCGTCAATCCGGAACTGATGCCGCGAAAATAATTAGCCGTGACACCGGTTAGAACCGATTGGAAAGTCGGCACCAATAAAAAGGCACAGGTTATGATGGTGACTGCAAGCTGGGCTATACGTGTGAATGAAATTCGCATGATCAACCTCCACCAGCAACGCTTGCGCCGGAAATGCTACGTGCAACCAAAAGCATGATCCATGTTACCAAACCAAGCAGAATGGAAAGAGCCGAAGCCATCGCAATATTGGCGGATAGGGTGAACTCGGTGTAGATCACCATCGGCAGCACATCGATATCGGTGGCAAGTGTGAATGCTGTACCAAAAGCCCCCATCGCTGTTGCAAAAGCGATTGCGCCAGCAGCGATCAGTGACGGCATTAAGCCTGGCAAAATCACATCGCGGATCACCTGAAAAGACCCTGCACCTAACGAACGGGCTGCTTCTTCCAGCGAACGATCCAGTTTTTCGGTTGCGGCCATCACGGTTAAGAGAACGCGCGGTATGGAAAAATACAAGTAACCAAGAAACAGGCCAAACATCGTATATGCAAAAATAACTTCACCCGATGTAATCTGGGCAAATAAACCCTGACGACCACCTAACAGAATGATCAGAAAGCCGATCACTACACCAGGGAAGGCGAGGGGCAATGTCAAAACGGATAATATTAGTCCTCTTCCGCGGAACTGATTGCGGGCAAGGAACAGTCCGACAGTCGTGGAAATCGCCAAAGCGGCAACTGTTGTTGCAAGCGAAACAACGACTGTTTGCATAAGGGCGGATATATATCTAGGCGTTGTGAGAATTTGCCAAAAGATACCCCATCCGGCATCACTGGAGCCTGCGCTCATAACCAGCCTTGTGAGTGGCAGAGCGAGAAACGCCAGCGTAAATATGAACAGCGGCAAAAAACACAGCTGCACGAACAAACGCGTGTTCATGTTGGGTTTCCTGAGTTTCAAAGATGGAAAGTCCGACACTATAACCGGTAAGCCATACTCACCGGTTATAGTGGCCGAGACCTGAGTTAATTAGCGCACTTCGTTGAGATAACGTTCGCCCAACGGGGCTTGTGCTGCTTCCAGTGCATCATAGTCAACCGATGCTGCGCGCTCATATTCGGAGGCTGGCAGGAAGCGGTCTGATACGTCTTTAGGGAGCTCAACCGGACGGGATGGCTTCAAATAGGCATTTGCCCAGATTTGCTGACCTTCATCAGAAAGTACATAATCGAGCACTTTCTTGGCAGCTTCCGGATGTGGTGCATTTTTAACAAGGCTCATGACATATGGCACACTGATGGTGCCTTCGCACGGAATGACAAATTCAAAATTGCCATCTTCTTCGTATTTTGCACGATAAGCGTTGAAATCATAATCAAACAAAATGGACATTTCGCCGGAAACAACGCGTGCATAGGCTGTCTGCTTTGGTACAATCGGACGATTGGCTTGCAATTCGCGGAAATAATTAATGACCGGATCAAAGTTCTTAAGGTCGCCGCCCATACCGTGATTGACCGCGATTGCAGCAGCATAACCGGCAAAAGCGGATGACGGATCTAGGTAACCAACCATGCCCTTATATTCCGGCTTGAGCAGGTCTGCGTAGCATTGTGGAACTGGTGCGCCACCGAGAGCATCAACATTTACAAAAAAGCCGATTGTTCCATAATGGACTGCAAACCAGTTGCCTTCCGGATCTTTGAGGCCTTCAGGTACATCTTCAATTTTTGCAGGTTTATATGGCTCGACAACACCTTCGCGTTTGGCAGTCGTTCCGCCGGTTATGCCGTAATATACAACATCAGCAACAGGGCTGCCACGTTCGGCAAGAATTTGGCTAAGTGCCTGACCGGAGTTTTTGTTGTCGAGCGGGATCTGGATATCCAGATTTTTGTCGATTGCTTTCAGCATTGTTGCCCAATCCGCCCATTGTGGCGGGCAATTGTAGCAAACTGCCGGTTCTGCTTGTGCAGATATGCTATAAGTACTTGCAACCAGTGCTAAGGTAAATATATGTTTCTTCATAGTCTCTGATCCACCGTTTTATATTTGGGCAGGGATTTTGCCGGCAGAGAAGTTGCAGCTTTTTTGCCGGCGCCTGGATAAAGGGGAATGTTTAATACGACACCGGACCCAGGCTCCCCCCGGGCCTGTACTCAAAGCCCACTTCAATCGGACTAAATGACTGTGCCGTATTATTCTGTTCAGCCTGAACCAATCCGGCCACATTACGTCCCATTTCATACGGATATGTGACAATCGTTGCCAAAGTGGGTTCCATCATCAGGCCAAAATCAATTCCATCAAAACCAATGATCGAAATATCTTGCGGAACACTTTTGCCGAGCTGACGTAAGGTCGCAATTATAGCGATTGCCAGCTGGTCATTGGAGGCGAAAATACCAGTGATTTCCGGATGGTTATTGAGAAATGTTTGGAGTTGCGTCGTCAGAAAAACGCTGTTCTCGTCAACTTCGAGAATAGCAGGGTCTGCAAGCTTTAATGCTTCACAGGCAGCTTTCAATCCGCTCAAACGTTGTGCTGAGCGATCAGAGCGGTTGAGCCTAAGTGCGACATAACCTAGATGGTGATGCCCCATTTTACTGAAAGCTTGCCCGACATGTCTGGCAGCTTCATAATTATCAACGCCGCAATCCACAGAGAGGTCCGGCCCGCTGTTAAATAGTAAACGATAGGGCAGGCCGCGGCTGCGTAATAAATCTAAGGCAGCAGAATTCTGTGCATCCGAAACGGTCAGTACCATCGCATCGACACGTTTTGAAATAAGGTTGCGAACAGCTTTGAGTTCCTGTTCCGGATCATAATTACTGCATGACAGCAAAAGTTGCTGGCCGTTTTCGACTGCAACATCCTGTATGCCTTGCACAGCTGCTGAATAAACAGGATTGGAAATAGAAGGGACAACACATCCGATTGTTTGTGTTTTACGGCTTCGCAGTGAGCGGCCAAGATCAGATATTTCAAAGCCCAGCTCTGCGGCGGCTTTGAGCACTTTTGCACGGAGTTGGGGGCTGACCTGACCCTTATTATTGACCACCCGGCTGACGGACGCAATTCCACAACCCGCCAAATGCGCTACGTCTTTTATCGTCGCTTCGTGATAACGGCTTGCGT
>JAEWHQ010000085.1 GCA_023387715.1 Pseudomonadota bacterium
AAATTTCATCACAAAAAATAATGTGCATTATAAAAAAGTGGCGCAGAGAATATCTGTGCCACTTTTATTTCAAAGCACTATCAGGTGCATTTAGAATTTAAACTGCGTTGCCACCATGAAAGTCCGTCCCTGACCTGAGCCTGATGTATTGAGCGCAGGGGTGTAGGTCTTGTTCAAGACGTTATTGACTCTCAATGTCAGGTCAACATTGTTGGTAAATTTGTAATTGGCAAATACATCGACCAGCGCATAGGACGGTGTCTTGGCTGCGGTTGTTGTCTTGCCGCTGGATACATAATTGTAACGCGCCCCCGCAGTCAGCTTTTCTTCCAAAAAGCGTGCACCCGCTGTCAGCGTGAACGTGTGATCAGGGAGATAATTATTAGATCCCAGACCCGGCATCTGAGCCGGCATATTGGTTTTGGTGTAGGAATAGCTGACACCAGCAAAAGCAAAGCGCGCATCATAATTGGTTTGCAGTTCAAAACCACGTACGCTTGTATCGCCTTCAATATTTTCGAACTTACAAGCGGAGAAACCGTTCAAACAGCGGGCGGCAATGTAATCCTTTACATTCATGTCATAGTAATTGGCTTTCATCGACAGCTGATCATCAGCTAAGAAAACATCCGCCTTGGCCATGTTGACACCGACTTCCCAGCCCTGCAGTTTTTCCGCTGTTAAATTGGGATTAGGCAAATAGCTTGCACTTGAAGAGCCTGGATGCACGCCGCCCAGCATGGTTTCCTGCAAGGTCGGGGCGCGCATGGAATGCGAATATGTTACATATGGCTGCAACCAATCTGTTGCATTTACTGCCAAAGTGATTTTCGGATCCAGTCTGTTGATGGAGCGATTAACCAGCTCCGTGCCGTCAGTGGCATCACCTTCCAGTTTGAAGAAGTTGTAACGCAGACCTGTGGTCAGGTCGACTATGCCATAAGAGAATTTAGCTTCGGTGAAAGCGGCGCCGGAACTACTGCGGCCGTCAGACGGGTTAACACCGGCTTTAGTGCCGGAGATTTTATCGTGGAAATATTCAACACCATTTTTCCATGCGATATTGATATCACCAGCAGTAAAGTTTGACGTATTGGATACATCAAAACCAAGACCTTTATCCGTTAGCTCACGACCAACACTACCACTAAATTGTGGATTGATTGCCTTATTATAAGTCATGTCGAGATTGTTATAATAAGCATTCACATGCAGATCGATCAGATCATTATCACTCGGATTGTAGCTGTAATTGGCTGTCAGGGTCTGGTTTTTAATGGTTTGCTCGTAAGAGTTGGCAGCAAAATCGTTTTTATAGAAAACACCGCCTAATGACAGGTGATGATCTTCACCGAAACCAAATTCGGTTTTAAACAGGCCGGATGTCAATTCCTGACCGGTATTAGGCTGGCGGATACCGTCACCATTTTTGTAAGAATTGGAATCGCGGCGGCTGATTGCGGCAGCAATGCCCATAGCATCAATGCGTGCACCACCGGCCAGCATTTCAGAGAAGCCAACGCCGTTGCTGCCCCATGATGCGCGACCAAGCACGCCCCATTGTTTGCCTTCATCAACGATGTCGTTGACGCCAAGTGTACGGAAGTTGACGCTGCCAGAAAGACCACTGCCGCCGATACCTGTCGTCGCGCCGCGGGTTACATCAATTTCAGCCAGCAAATTCTGGTCAATATAGGTGAAACCTGATGCTTCATGGCCGGTAAAGCGGAAGTTCTGACGCACACCGTCAATCATCATGTTGACGCGGCCGGAACCTTCAAAACCACGAATATTGACAGCAACGCCCGGCTGAGAGCCGTTAATGCGGGTGAAAACACCCGGTTCATTGCGCAGGGTATCATCAATTTTGATGCCACCGAAACGATCCATCGTTGAGCGTGTAACTTTGCTCACCGGATCTGTTGTCGATGTTGACGCATTCGGATCGGCTTTGCGGATAACAATCGTTTTCAGATTGACTTCTGCCTCATCAGGCTTTGCAGATTGCTCCTGCGCGAAGGCTGACGAAGTTGCGATAAGAACGAGCGTGAGAGCTGTTCCGGTCATAAAGTGTGAGCGATGCCCGCCAGTCTTCAGCGACATTTCTACTTCTCCTGAGAAATTTGAATGCATGTTCCGCTGGCTGGTGAAATGAGGTGTCACTGGCTGGTGGATTATCATTTTAAACTTGACTATTTAAGTCTTGTATTGCGCTTTCTATAAAACATGATAGTTTGTGTCAAGAATGTGGAGGCATGATTTTCACAGACAAATGGAAACGAACAGAGCAATGAACCGGCGCGTTGATATTGATTTGGAGGTCCAGTGGCCTCCGGCAAGGACATCCGAAAAATGGCCAGTGCCAGAACAATTGGCATCTGAGCAGATGTTGCCAGATGAGTTGTTGAATAGGGATGTGATGCAAGAATTGCAGTCAGATGATGAGGCTTTGGCCGCTGCAAAAGCAGTTGAAGAAGACCTTAAAACTTATGGCAGCAGTGAGCTTTTTGAGGGGGCAAAAGAGGTTGGTATCAAACATGCCGGCTCGGTGTACCGCTTAAAGATAACGCGTCAGGGCAAGTTAATTCTCAATAAATAGGTACAGCAGAACTATGACATTATCGACCAAACCATCACCGGAATCAATTCGTCTGGCACGTCAAGAAAACCCGAAAATGCGTGAGCGTGACTTCGCACAGAAACTTGAAATCTCGGAAGCTGATTATCTGGCTGCTTATATTGGCGCTGATGATGAAGCCTTGAAAGTTGTGCGTGTGCGCGCGGATGTGGAAGCTTTTTTAGGCGCTATTAGTGCTGTTGGCGAAGTGATGGCGCTGACCCGTAATGAAAGCGCCGTACATGAGAAAATCGGCCCTTATGAAAAGACCGTGCCAGGCAAACATGCGGCGATGGTCTTAGGTAAACAGATTGATCTGCGTATTTTCCCGTCCCAATGGGCGGAAGCTTTTGCAGTTGAAAAGCATGATGGCGATAGCGTGCGCCGCAGCCTGCAATTCTTTAATGCTTCCGGCGAGGCGGTTCATAAAGTGCATTTGCGCGAGGCATCAAATCTTGATGCTTATGCCGAATTGCTGAAAAATCTTGCGAGTGACAATCAGTCATCCGAGTTCCATGCTGTTGCACCAAAAGCGAAAGCTGAAACAGCTGTGACGGCAGACGTTGATAGTGAGGCTTTCCGCAGCCGTTGGTCAGAACTGACAGATGTGCATCAGTTTATCGGATTGCTGCGTGATTTCAATATTGATCGCAAACAGGCTGTTGAACTGGCCGGTGAAAGCTTTGCATGGCCGCTTGATGCAGGATCTGTCCAGACAATGATGGAGCAGGCGGGCGAAACATCATTGCCAATCATGTGCTTTGTTGGCAATCGCGGCTGTATTCAAATTCATACCGGTGCGATTAGCGGCATTAAAATGATGGGGCCTTGGCTCAATGTTATGGATCCGACATTCCATATGCATTTGCGCACCGACCGTATCAGTGAGGTCTGGGCAGTGCGTAAGCCAACCAAAGATGGTCATGTGACATCGCTGGAAGTTTTTGATGAAAGCGGCGAACTGTTTATTCAGTTCTTTGGCGAACGCCATGAGGGAACCGTTGAGCGCGCGGATTGGCGTGAACTGGTAGAAGCCTTGCCGCGTCTGCCGCGATCCGTAGCAGCTTGAAACAGATGGTAGGACGTATGAATTTCTTATCCATGTGTTCATCTAATGCCCTGCTGCGCAAAACGCGGCAGGGGTTGTTGGCCGGTGTGGTAGTTGCATTGTCATTGGCAGTGCTTGCACCTGTTACAATGACCTCTGCTTTGGCGGCAGGTAATGAGGCGGTGACATCAGCTACCGTTGAAACGCTAAAAGACACTTCCCGTCTTTTGACCGTTGGTGGCTCGCTGACCGAGATTGTTTATGCGTTGGGCGAAGAGGGTAGGTTAATTGGCCGCGATATGACCGGCACTTATCCGCCAGCCGCTGCCAAGCTTGTTGAAGTTGGCTATATGCGCCAATTGTCACCGGAAGGTGTGCTGTCGATCAATCCGAGCGCAATTTTGATGCTGGAAGGCAGTGGACCGCCGGAAACAATTGAAGTTTTGAAAAAAGCATCAGTTCCGGTGGTGATGGTGCCGGATGGCATGAGCCATGAAGGTGTGCTTGAGAAAATCAGAATTGTTGGCAAAGTGCTTGGTGTCAGTGAAAAGGCGGAAATGCTTGTGGCATCCGTTGATGAAGACATCAAGAAGTCTGAAGAGCTGGCACAATCGGTCAAAGAGCCTAAGCGCGTCTTGTTCATCCTGTCAGTTCAAAACGGGCGCCTTCAGGCATCCGGCACAGGAACCGCTGCGGATAATGTCATCAAAATGGCGGGTGGCATCAATGTCATCGATAGTTTTGCCGGCTACAAGCAAATGACTGATGAGGCCGTTGATAAACTTGCGCCTGATCTGATTTTGATGATGACCGGCTCCGGTGATCATATGGCGCGTGCGGCTGATATTTTATCGCATCCGGCGATTGTTTCGACGCCGGCAGCCAAAACAAAAAGCATTGTTCAGATGGACGGGTTGTATTTGCTCGGCTTTGGCCCACGCACAGGCAAAGCCGTGCGCGAGCTAACAGAAGCGCTTTATCCGGAAAAGAAAAACTGAACAGTTTTTTAAATTATATCTGAAGGCTCTCTGTGATTTTTAAATAAAGCCACGGAGAGCCCTCAGATGTTTTGTACGCAGCCTTGCTGCTTCAATGATCCAGCTCTTGAAAATAAGCGCTGAAGAATATCAGGGATGTAAATTATGACATCGCAAGACGCCGTTTACAGCACTGAGCTGCCTGTAATACGGAACAAGCAGGATGGAGATCGCAGCCATATTGCCAGATTGTCGATTTTTATATTGGCAATCGCACTCGTTATAACGGCTCTGTTCAGCTTGACGGCTGGTGCGTCTGACGCTTCGCTGTGGAATTTGATCCGCTCGCTGTGGTCGAGTGCTGATGCTTCAGGCGATGTGCTTTCGCAGCGCGACCGTTTGATCATCGTTGATATTCGTTTGCCGCGTATTGTATTGGGCATTTTGATTGGTGCTGCTTTGGCGGTCTCCGGTGCTGTCATGCAAGGGCTTTTCCGCAATCCGTTAGCTGATCCAGGTCTTGTCGGTGTTTCTTCCGGTGCCGGTCTTGGTGCTATTTCCATTATTGTGCTGGGGGGCACCATATTGGCACCTCTAACAACAATGCTCGGTCTTCTAACATTGCCATTGGCTGCATTTGGCGGCGGTCTTTTTACCACGCTGGTGCTTTACCGCGTTGCGACCAGACAGGGCAGGACATCTGTTGCCACTATGCTTTTGGCAGGTATTGCACTGGGCGCATTGGCTGGCGCTTTAACAGGACTTTTGACCTATGTCGCCGATGATCGCCAATTGCGCGATATGACCTTCTGGGGGCTTGGCTCATTGGCAGGTGCCACTTGGAGCAAAATTATTTCGGCAGGCCCGATCATCCTGGTGGTGCTGATTGTGGTGCCATTTCTGGCGCGTGGTCTTAATGCATTGGCTTTGGGCGAAGCATCGGCAAATCATTTAGGTGTGAATGTGCAGCGCGTTAAAAATATCGCGATTGTCAGTGTGGCGGCAGCCGTTGGCGCTTCTGTTGCAGTGAGTGGCGGTATTGGTTTTGTTGGCATTGTTGTGCCGCATATTCTGCGTTTGTCGATTGGCCCTGATCACCGTTATTTGTTGCCGTGTTCGGCTTTGCTGGGCGCAATTCTTCTGCTTTTGGCCGATGCTTTCAGCCGTACGGTTGTCGCTCCGGCGGAATTGCCGATCGGTATCGTGACTGCAACTTTTGGTGCACCATTCTTCCTATGGATTTTGCTGCGCCGTCGTAATTTGCTGGACTTGTAAGAGGGTATTATGATCGAAGTTCGGGATCTGTCTGTTACAATTTCAGGTAAAACCATTATCGAGGATGTGAGCTTTAAAGCCTATCCGCGTCAGGTAACTGTTATTGTCGGGCCAAATGGTTCAGGTAAAACTACATTGATGCGCGCTCTGTGCGGTGATGTCAGTTATGGTGGCGAAGCTTTATTGGATGGTGCTAATTTCCGCTCTTTCAAGCCATGGCAAATGGCTGAGCGTCGCGCTGTGCTGCCGCAGGCAACAAGCCTGTCATTTCCATTCAGCGTTCGTGAAATCGTACGTCTTGGACTAACCGGTGGTTTTTGCGGTGTTTCTGCACAAGAACAAGAGATTTTACCTGACCTCGCCTTGAAAATGGTTGATTTAGAAGGCTTTAGCGGTCGTCTTTATCAGGAATTATCAGGTGGCGAGCAGCAGCGTGTACAGCTTGCGCGGGTGCTGTGTCAGGTGTGGAAGCCTGTCATTGATGGCCGTCCGCGCTATTTGTTCCTGGATGAACCAATTTCCAGTCTGGATATTCGCCATCAGATCATGGTGATGAATATTGCGCGTAAATTTGCGTCAGATGGCGGCGGTGTCGTCGCTATCCTGCATGATCTGAATTTGACAGCGATGTTCGCAGATCAGATTATTATTATGCAAAACGGAAAATTGGATGGGGCAGGTGCGCCGCGTACAATGTTAACCGGCAAGCGTCTCTCACGGATTTATGGCTGCAACTTATGCGTTGGTATGGTGCCGCCGCCGGATGTGCCCTTTATTTTGCCTCACGGGTCACTTGAGGATGTGAGCGGCATTTAATGCCGCTCATTTTTACTTCTATCAACCAGCAGAAGCGGCGCGCGCTTCAATCATTTCATCAAGGCCCAGCAGCATACGCACATTCGGGCGGGCTTTCACCAGATCCGCGATTGTATATTGCGAAAGAACCGTGAAGAAAGCACCGAGTGCTTCACGCAGAGCGGAGTTGAGGGCGCAGCTGTCAACCAGCGGGCATTCCGTAGCATCGTTTTCGAAGCATTCTGCCATGGCAAAGTTCTCTTCTGTGACATGTACCACGTCAAAAACAGTGATTTCATGGGCGGCTTTACCAAGTCTGATGCCACCATTTCGGCCACGTACGGTTTCGATCATATTGTTCTGAACCAGCGGCTGCAAAATTTTAAACAGAAAAAGCTCTGAAACCGAATAAGCTCTGGCAATTTCCGGTACGCGGCTTAGCTGCCCTTCATTGGCTGCGCAATACATAAGCATCCGAATTGCATAATTGGTCTGACGGGTCAGTCGCATACGAGATCCTTTCCGCGCGGGAAGGTTTTAACAGATACACTCCTGCTGCACATAAGCTGTCAAGGAGCCGGAATTTCAGCTTGTCTCATGTTGCAATTAGATCAACATAATTCAAGTTAGTTTAGAATTGTTCTTAACATATATAAAAGGCAATATTAAGAATTGCAATTTCATTTCGAAAAAATATGATAAATTAAGGAATGTTTAATATAGCCCGAACTAGCCAGTGAAGCAATATCAATATGTTCACCGGTGTTTTTAAAATGCTTGTTTATTGACAAACATCGATCCATTGGGCGTTTGTCAGCGCTGCCAGGCGTTCTGTGTTAACCCGCACGGCACTATTAATAGAGCCGGCCGCAGGTACAACTTCTTCATAAGCTTTGAGCGAAATATCGCAATAAATGGCCATATCATTAGCAAGTCCGAAAGGGCAGACACCGCCAACTGGATGGCCGGTCAGTTCGATGACGCTTTCTGCGTCCAGCATGCGTGGTTTGGCAGAAAACTGATCTTTGAATTTACGGTTATCAATACGGGCATCGCCGCGGGTTACAATGAGCACCGCATCGTCTTTGACTTTGAAAGATAGGGTTTTGGCAATTTGCCCCGGCTCAACACCATGTGCTTCGGCGGCCAGTGGAACAGTTGCCGTGCTGGTTTCCAGTTCAATGACCTGCAAGTCAGGTGCGTTTTCAGCGAAAAAGGCTTTTACAGATTCCAAACTCATTAGCTTATCCTTGATTTTTAAGGACAAAGATTAGCCACGCACAAGGAGAAGACAAGTGCGCACAAGCTATATTAAAAAGCTTTTGGAGAAATTTAATGTGATGAGAGGATTTAAATGGTGCGGGCGGAGGGACTTGAACCCCCACGCCTCTCGGCGCTAGAACCTAAATCTAGTGCGTCTGCCAATTCCGCCACGCCCGCAACAAGCGCTCTCATAGGGTAAAAAATATGCCGGTGCAAGTGGTAATTATGTATTTTCGGACTTAACACACGGCTTTTTAAAGAAAATTTCAAATGTGGTGATTGTTGCCGTTTGCTTGCTGTGAAACTGGCCAATGTGCTGAATAAAACAGTCGAATCAAATGCACTGATTGCTCAAATATATTTAGATTGGCTGTTAAGACTGATATTTTCCGTTCTAAACCCGTCAAAGAGCCTATAATTGGTACGCTCTCTATAATATGATCCGAAAAAACGTTTTCCAATCAGTTCAATTTACCTGCGACTTTGCCCATTTTCATGTTTTAAAGTGCTGATGATGGATTGTCAGGGCGCAAATGGGTAAATATATAGGCATAAGCGCTGTGTGACATGCATCATTATTGACGGTTATTCATTGACCTTTGGGTTCTGTCCACGTAATGGAAGTGAAATTTGGCGCGAGGTGCAATGAAGTGACCGCGTCTTTGAAGCAAAAATTTTATCGGAAACTGGCCGGATGGCTCCGATAGGTTTTATGTTTTTGAGGTGCGCATTTATTGTCTGACGCGTTTGATTGCGCACACATAGCCATATGGCACAACAGTTTCTTGCCGGCGTTGACGCCAGAAGTTCGTAACGCGGCATTATGATAAGAAGTGAAGGTTTTGACATGCAGGTTACCGAAACGCTCAATGAAGGGCTGAAGCGCGAAGTTAAGGTCGTGATTCCAGCTGCGGATCTCGTCGCAAAGCTCGCAGAGCGCCTCGATACTGCACGCGGTAATGCACGTATTAATGGTTTCCGTCCGGGTAAAGTGCCTGTTGCGCATTTGCGCAAGACATACGGCAAGTCTTTCATGGCTGAAATCGTCAATGAAATTCTCAGCGATACACCACGTTCGATCCTTGCTGATCGTGGCGAAAAATCTGCAACCCAGCCTGAAGTTGTTTTGTCGGAAGACGAAAAAGAAGCTGAACAGGTTCTGGACGGCAAGATCGATTTCGTATTCTCGCTGGCTTACGAAGTTCTGCCAAAGATCGACATCAAAGATTTCTCCGGCATCAGCGTAACCCGTGAAGTTGTTGACATTTCTGAAGAAGAAGTTGACGAACAGGTTAAGCGCGTTGCGTCTTCAACCGTTTCTTATGAAGCGAAAAAAGGCAAAGCTGAAAACGGCGACCGCGTTACCATGGATTACCTCGGTAAAGTTGATGGCGTTCCTTTCGATGGCGGTGCAGACAATGATGCACAGCTGGTTCTGGGGTCAAACCAGTTCATTCCGGGCTTTGAAGATCAGCTCCTCGGCGTAAAAGCTGGCGATGAGAAAGTTATCAACGTAACTTTCCCTGCTGATTACGGTGCAGCACATTTGGCTGGCAAAGATGCAACCTTCGACATCACCGTCAAGGAAGTTGCTAAAGCTGGCGAACTGGAACTGAACGACGAAACCGCTAAGAAGCTCGGCATTGAAACCATTGCTCGTCTGCGTGAAGTTGTTCGTGAACAGATCGAAAGTCAGTACGGTTCAATCACCCGTCAGAAAGTTAAGCGTCAGATTCTTGATGCTCTGGATGGTGACTATCAGTTCGAAAGCCCAGAAAAGCTGGTTAACGCTGAATTCAACAACATCTGGCAGCAGATTAACTTTGACCTTCAGCAGGCTGGCCGCACTTTTGAAGACGAAGAAACCACAGAAGAAGCAGCACGCGAAGAATATCGCAAGCTTGCTGAACGCCGCGTACGTCTCGGTCTGGTTCTCTCCGAAATCGGTGAAAAAGCTGGCGTTGAAGTAACTGAAGAAGAATTGCAGCGTGCAGTTTACGATCAGGTACGTCGTTACCCAGGTCAGGAACAGCAGATCTACGACTTCCTGCGTAAAACTCCGGATGCAGTTGCAAATCTGCGCGCTCCGATCTTTGAAGAAAAGGTTGTTGATCATCTGTTGGCTGCAATCACCGTTACTGACAAGAAAGTAACCAAAGAAGAGTTGACTGCAGAAGACGAAGATCAGGCAGGCGATAAG
>JAEWHQ010000140.1 GCA_023387715.1 Pseudomonadota bacterium
GGTTATGATGCTCCGTGTGAAAATTCGATTGATGCGGTGGGCAGTCGTGACCATGTGGCGGAGTTTCTGTTTGTAGCTGCAATGTTAGGGGTGACACTCTCGCGATTGGCAGAGGAAGTTTTTCTCTGGTCATCAAAACAATTCAGCTGGGTTGTGCTGAACGACAGTTATACGACCGGCTCTTCTATTATGCCACAAAAGAAAAATGCCGATATTGCGGAACTGACACGCGGTCGCGCAGCACGTCTGATTGCAACACAGAATGCAATGCTGGTTGCACTAAAAGGTTTACCATTCGCCTATAATCGCGATTTGGCAGAAGACAAATGGGCGTGTTTTGAGGCTATAGATACGCTGGAAGCTGTTCTGCCAGCGATGGCGGGAATGATCGAAACTATGGAAGTGAACAAGGCAAGACTTCGTGAGCAATCGATCGAAGGATTTACCCTTGCCACTGAAGTGGCTGATTGGCTGTCAGAGCAGGGTATTCCGTTTAGTGAGGCTCATGAAATTACCGGTGCGTTGGTGCGCTATTGCGAAGAAAAAGCAATCGGCCTTGAAAATCTTGAAAAAGAGGATCTGGCTGTAGTTGACGCCCGTTTGTTACCTGATGTTCTTAAACGTCTTTCGCCTGAAGCTGCTGTGGCAGCGCGAAGCGGCTATGGCGGTACAGCACCACAACGTGTGCTTGAGCAAATCAACCGGCTTGAAAAACTTGTGCAGGTGCAGCGCGACTGGGCGAGACAGGTTTGATTGGTTATTTAACTAATATTTTGGAACACATGAGCAATCTGCTTGGTAATTTAAAGCTAATGCTTTGATTTCAATCAGATTGTTGCTCGATTGAATTTTATTGTCGGGTATGAGTTCTAAACATCGAAGGGTCATAAAATTATGACTGATAATGTCTATCAGATTAGTCACTTGGTGCATGTGCCGCGCCGCCATTATGGGCGAATGATAACAGCCGCTTTAGTGCTTGTGGCGCTTGCCGCCATCATTCATGCATTTGTAGTTGGTCAGATTGAATGGGATTATGTCGGTGAATTTCTCACCGTGCCAGCAATTATGACTGGGTTGATCAATACGATTATCATGTCCATTTTGGCCATGGCATTAGGTATTACGCTGGGTGTTCTGTTCGCTGTTATGCGCTTGTCAGACAATCCGGTTCTATCTTATGTCTCCATTGGCTATGTTTGGTTTTTTCGTGCTGTTCCAGCTATCTTGCAGCTGTTGCTATGGTTCAATCTTGCACTTGTTTTCCCAACTATCAGCATTCCCGGCGTGTTTTCGTTTCAAACCGTAGATATCATGACGCCTTTTGTGGCGACGCTTCTTGGTTTGGGGATTCAGCAAGGTGCTTTTACGGCTGAAGTTGTGCGTGCTGGTCTTTTATCCGTTGATAAAGGGCAATATGAGGCTGCACAAACAATTGGTATGACACGCATTAAATTATTACGCCGGATTATCATGCCACAGGCAATGCGTGTGATTGTGCCACCGGTTGGCAATGAATTTATCGGGATGGTGAAGCTGACGTCACTGGCCAGTGTTATTCAATATGCAGAAATTCTCCATAGCGCACAAAATATCTATTACGCCAATTCCCGTGTGGTGGAACTGCTGATTGTTGCAGCCTTCTGGTATCTCATTCTGGTTACCATTCTGAGCCTGATACAAGGTCGAATTGAGAAATATTTCTCCAAAGGCGTCTTGCCTGCCGGCGAGACAAAATAGGAGATATCATATGATAAACATACTTAACTCCAGAGATGATCTTAACAATGAGGCACCGCTGGTGGTTGCCGCTGATGTTCGTAAAAAATTCGGCACATTAGAGGTGCTGAAAGGCATCAATGTTCAGATTAGTAAAGGTGAAGTTCTCTGTATTATCGGGCCTTCTGGTTCAGGTAAAAGTACTTTTTTGCGCTGTATAAATCAGCTTGAACATATGGATGGCGGGGCAATCTGGGTAGATGGCGAGCTCATCGGTTATCGGAGAGAAGGTAATTATCTCCATGAGTTGACAGACGCTGAAATTGCGCGTCAACGCCGTTCCATCGGTATGGTGTTCCAGCGGTTTAATCTTTTTCCGCATTTGACCGTGACTGAAAATATCACGGAAGGCCCGATTTATGTTTTGGGACAAAATGCGAATGCAGCCAGAAAACATGCGCATGAATTGTTAGAACGTGTTGGCCTTTACGATAAGCGCAATGCCTATCCGGCACAATTGTCGGGCGGTCAGCAGCAGCGTGTAGCGATTGCCCGTGCATTGGCAATGAAACCTACGCTTTTATTATTTGATGAGCCAACATCAGCGCTGGATCCTGAGCTTGTCGGTGAAGTGCTGCGTGTCATGAGCGATCTGGCAACAAGTGGCATGACAATGGTTGTCGTGACACACGAATTGGGTTTTGCCCGTGAAGTGGCCGATCGTGTGGCTTTCATGGATCAAGGTGAGCTCATTGAAATAGGTACGCCTGAACAGGTGCTGACGAATCCGCAACATCCACGCACGCAGAATTTTATCAAAGCCGTGCATAAAAAATAACCAACTGAAAGCTGAAACAGGGGAAAGCAAATGAAGCTGAATAAAATTGTATTATCTGCATTGGCACTTGCAGCAGCCGGCAGCACTGCCTTGGCACAAGATTTGCCAGAACGCATTACAGCCAAAAAAGAACTGACGATTGCAGTTGTACCAAATTATCCGCCACTTGAATTTAAAGACCCGAAAACTGCTACATTAACCGGTCTTGATATTGATCTGGGCAATGCGCTTGGCAAAAAGCTGGGCGTTGCGGTGAAATGGGAAGAAATCAGCTTTGAGCAGCTGGTCAGTGCATTGAATACCGGCCGCGCTGATATGATTATCAGTGGTATGAGCGACTTGCCAGGACGGCGTGAGACACTTGATTTTATCGACTATCTTGCATCTGGTGCGCAGTTCTACACTGGTGCTGATCGTAAAGAGATTTACAAAACTCCGGAAGACCTTTGTGGTAAAACTGTTGGTGCCAGCCGCCGTACTTCTTTCCCGAATGAAATGGAAAAGTGGAGCAAAGAAGTTTGCGAGAAAAACGGAAAGCCGGGTCTTAAGATCGTTGGCACGGAAGGCTCCGCAGATGCACGCACACAGCTTCGTCAAAAGCGTCTTGATGCGGCGGTTCAGGGAAGTGAAACCTTGCCATATCTGATGAATATGGAGCCTGACATGTTCCATATTATCGGCGAGCCGTTCACGACAGTGCATCAAGGTATTGCTGTCACGAAGAAAGACACGCAACTCAGAGATGCTTTGGCACAGGCAATGAAGGGCATTATTGAGGATGGTTCATATGATGAAGTTCTCAAAAAATGGGATTTGCAATCGGCTGGTTTGAAGGAAGTGATGATTAACGAGCAGCCAGTACAGGCTCAATAATTCGCACTCCAAACTGATTATGCGGAGTGGTTTGCTGTTGCATTAACCGCTCCGCAAATGACCGGCGGACACATAGCATGAATAATGATGTTTTAGCAGTGCGAGGGTTAACGTCACGCACTGACAGGAAAAACTCGTCTTTAATTTGGCCAGCAGATAAACGTTCTGCGGTGGCTCTTGCGTTTGATCTGGACGGGCCGACCGGCAGTGCCATGCTTGATGGAAGCCTGACGCGTAACATGCGCTACTTCACGGAAGGTGCTTATGAACTATGGCGTGTTTTACCGCGTCTTTTAAACTTGCTGGCTGAGTATGATCTTGTCGCTACATTTTTTACTCCAACATGGGTGGTGGAGCATTGGCCGGAACGCTGCGAATTAATCATTAAAGCAGGGCATGAAATGGCCTATCACGGCCACAGACACGAAGTTTTTGTTGATTGTTCTGACGATGAACAAATTGCAATCATGCAGCATTCAGCTGAGGTTTTTAAAACGCGTCTTGGTGTGCAGCCTGTTGGGTTCCGCACGCCAACTGGTGATTGGGGAGCCAATACAGCACAGCTTTTGAAAAAGGCAGGTGTGCTTTACTCAAGTTCGATGCGTGGTGATGACCGGCCATATTTTCACACTGCGGAAGCAGGAGAAATTGGACTGGTGGAAATCCCAGGGCGCGGTGATCTCGATGATTATGCATCATTGGCATATTTCGAGGAGCCGGATTATCCGACAGGCTTGGACAGAATACCCGACTTTCGCAGAGTTGAAGCAAACTGGTGTGCGGAATTTGAGGGATTTCATCGTGAGGGTCTGTGTTGGACTACAATTTTGCATCCTAAAGTTTGTGGTAAACCGGGTCGATTGACTGTTCTTGACACTCTTTTCAAAACTATCCGCACGCATGATGATGTTTGGATTGCCCGTTGTGATGAGGTTGCACATTGGTGGATTAAACAATATGCGGATCGTTCAACGGTGGTGCCGTCATGAGCAATTCACCTTTGTTTATCTGGCCTGAAAATAAGTCTTGTTCTGTTGCTATTACTGTTTTGTTTGACGACGGTCTTGATGCTGTTGCGCGTAATACTGCTCTTGAAGGACGTGAAAAAAGCCGCTCTATCTGGGATTATGGTGCGCGCCGTGGTGTCCGGCGTCTGCTTGATCTGTTTGAAGATTTATCTTTGCCCACAACATGGTTTATCCCCGGTGCGGTTGTTAAAAAACACCGTGCTATTGCCTTGGAAATTGCGCAGAGAGGGCATGAAATAGCGGGTCGTGGTGTTAATTTTGAAGATTTCTCGAACCTGACTGACGATGCGTGCCGTGAAATTTTAAAGTCAACATCCGGTATTATTGAAGAGGTGACAGGGCAGAAACCACGTGGTTTTCGTCTGCCGCAAGGCATATGGCCACGACACTTTGATAACCTTTTAATGGAAACAGGATTTGAGTGGGCAGCAACATTAAACGGCGATGATGTGCCCTATCAACATCACTCTAAGCTGGTTCAGATACCTGTTCATCTGGAATTGGAAGACCGGCCATATTTTCAATTTTGTTTTGCACCAGCTGTTCCAAAAGGTTTGGGGCGTATCGCGTCCTATGATGGCGTTTTACATAATTGGATAGCCGAGTTTAACGCTTATCGCCGTTATGGCCTTTGCTATGTGTTGCAAGTGCGCCCAGAGATGATTGCCACACCGGGGCGTATTTTCATTTTAGAGCAATTGCTACAGCACATACTTCAATATGATGATGTCTGGCTTGCGACTGGCAGTCAGATTGCGACTTGGACGAGAAATCAGAAGATTTCTCTAGATCCTAAA
>JAEWHQ010000160.1 GCA_023387715.1 Pseudomonadota bacterium
GAGCCGATGCGCCCACTTCGCTCTCGGTCAGAAAATCGACCGTACCGGCAAAACGGGTTTTGAGATTATCGGTTGGAAAACGATTGATCGCATGGATGCCGGATTTGCCGCTTGTCAGCGCATTCCAGTTATCCTGTTTGCCCTGACCAAGGGATGAAACAACCCCGGCACCGGTGATTGCGACCAGAGGACGACCGAGGTGATCGAGATATTTTGTCATCATCCTCTTCCTTATGCTTTAACCAGTTTGGCAATGCCTTCAGCGCGTGAAGCGCCGATTGTAGTGGCAAGGGCAGAGGCAATATCTGCTTGATCTGCCAGAGCTTTACCCTTCCAGACGCTCAATGCAGCCAAGGCAACAGTCAACGGGAACTGTGCTTCGCGCAAGTGGCCGGTCAGGCTGGTGACATCCTGATAATTGATTTTTGCAGCTTCAAGCGCTGCTTTTTCAGCCGCAGTTGCCTGATGTGCGCCTGATACACCGGAAACGGTGATATCGGCACTGCCTACACGCGCCAGCATGTCGCTGATCACGGCTTGCAAATCGCTATTAGCGCGCTGAATTTGTGAGGTTAACACTTCTGCAATTTCGGCATAGGCGCGTGCGCCACGCGCTTTGGCATGGGCTTCGCTTTCAAGTACTAAGAAGACGCCGCCGGAGCCTGAAATCATGCCGCCGCCGGCAGAACCTTCACGTGACCAGACCGGTGCCCAGCCATCATGTTTCAGCAGGCCGCCAAGCTCATGGCCGAGAATCATGTCGAAATGTTCGGCATTGTAAGAGCCGCCCACCAGCGCATGGGTGCTCTGACCAGAGTGGATGCGTGCAGCAGCGGTTTCAATCGCCGAAATGCCGGAGCCTTCTTCACCCATAAAGGTGCGGGAAGAACCGGTTACTTTGTGAACGATAGAAATATTTCCGGCGAGCAGATTGGAAAGCTGCGCCAGAAATAAGGTTGGCCGTAATTCCGTTGACAATTTGTCATTGAGCATCAGGCCGCGGTTTTCATTCACGCGGCCTTCGTCCAAAATTTGAGTGTCAACGGAAATATCACGTTCACCGCCACCAGCACCGACCACCATATCCATGGTCGCGCAAAGGTTCTCATTATCCTTGATACCGGAATCTTCCAGCGCAAGACCGGCAGCATAAGTGCCGAGCCTTTGCCATGTTTCCATCTGACGCTGATCGCTGCGCTTCGGAATTTGGCAATTCCAGTCAACTTCACCAAGCTTATGCACCACATATGGCGCAAATTCAGTTGTTTCCAACTGCGGCTTTGTATCGGTTGAGCTGAAAGCATTCCAATGCGCTTCAAGACCTTCACCAAGGGAGGAAATGATGCCAATTCCGGTTATGAGAACTTTATTGCTTTGCATGGTGGCTTCGTATGATCTCCACGGCTGATAAGGTGTTTAAACGTAGGCTTCAGCCAATTAAGCCTTAGCAGCAACCAGTTCGTCGATTTTTGCGCAGAGGTTTTTCAGCACAAAATATTCTTCGGTCGGTGCTTTGCCTTCGTTTACTTCCTGAGTCCACTGTTCAAGTGGAATTTTGATGCCGAATGCTTTGTCGATTGCGAAAACGATATCAAGGAAATCGAGGCTGTCGATGCCCAGATCGTCAATTGTATGGCTTTCTGGAGTGATTGTATCGCGATCGATTTCACTGGTTTCGGCAATAATATCTGCGACTTTGTCAAAAGTTGAGGACAAGATCTGTTTCCTTTTTAGGCTTTTGCCTTCCGGCTTTACGAATTTTCGTTCGCAATATGCAAACATTTAACGCGTATGTAGCGCTTTTCTCAAAATAGGGAAAGCCTCAATACGCACCGGATCATACGGTTGGGTATAATCCGGTTTAACTATGTTCATTATAGCGCAGTTCATGCTCAGAGCATTTATAGTGTCTGTTGAGACAGTAAAAATGCTCTCTTCATGGCTTGCGCATTTCATCTATCTGAAAACCGCTACATAGGCTTCAGGATGCGACCTATATAATTGCTGTTTAGCGAATTTGAAGCAAATTCTAATAAGTTATATCCTTTTTCGCGTGAATTTGATCTTTAGACAAATATAAATTGAACAAAGATGCAAAATTGAGGCGCTTTAGGTGTTTATCTCATAAATAAATCGTGAGCCGTTTGCATTGGCATCAGTGCGCCACGACATTCCACAACGCGGGCAGCCACCTGATGTGCCTGTGCTGCGGCTTCCTCTGCTGTGGCACCCTTCAAACGGGCTGCCAGATAGCCGCCATTGAAACTGTCACCGGCACCAGTTGTATCAATGGCATTGGCTTTGACGGATGGCACCAGCACCTGTTTGCCTTCAAACTGCACAATTGCCGGATCGGTGCCGTCTTTTACGATGATTTCTTTAACACCAAGAGCTGTGAGGCGCGCAGCGCAAGCCTGACCATCCGCATCGCCGAAAAGTGCCTGTTCATCCGGCAATGTCGGCAGAGCGATATCACTGCTACGCATTGCTTGCGTGATTAATTCGCGCGCAAGATTATGATCCGGCCACAGGGCGGGACGGAAATTAGGGTCAAAAGCAATTTGCGCGCCCTCAGCGCGGCATTGTCTGATGACCTCAAGGAAGGACTGGCGGTGTTCAGGCAAAATAATAGCCAAGGTGATGCCGGAAAAATAGATCATTTTCCGTGTTTTCAGGCTTTGCAGCAGGTGGGCGGGATCTTCAGCCAGACGACGGGCAGCAGAATCATTACGCCAATAGGTGAAAGAACGCTCGGCTCCGGTCAATGTGATGGCATAGAGGCCGGGGCGGGCACCTTTGATGATCGGGCTCTTATCGGTGGCAATGCCGTTTTCATTGAGAAAAGCCATTTGCTGGTTGGAAAAAGCATCATCGCCAAAGGCGGTAATATAATCGACAGCAAAATCAGATTGCATCAATGCGCGCACATACCAGGCCGTGTTTAACGTGTCGCCGGCAAATCCCATATGCCATTGCGTGTCGTTTTGGCCGGAAAGTTCGATCATACATTCACCGACAGAGGCAAAGCCGTGCATAATGCTACCCTTTTTTATATGTAGTTTTCCCGATTATAATTTTGGATAAGCCTATAAGCGATTATTACACTGCTGTCACCTTCGTCAGCCTGTCTTATTTAATATGTAAAGGCGTCCTTTAGAAAAGGAATCATTATGCGCTACGCTATTTATTTTACGCCTTCCTCCACGGATGCTTTGTTGAAGATTGCCAATAACTGGCTGGGGCGAAATGCTTTTACAGGCGAGGCGGTGCGTCGTCCGGCGATCAGCGGCCTGTCGGTTGAAGAGCTGGATAAGATCACGGTGTCTGCGCGACGTTATGGTTTTCATGCGACCATCAAAGCACCGTTTTATCTGGCACCTGATTACAAGGAAGATGATTTGCTGCGCGCATTGATGCATTTTGCCTCTTCGCTTGCACCGGTCACATTGCCGCGGTTGAAGATTACAGCGCTCGGCTCTTGTTTTGCTTTGATGCTGAAAGAACCGGTTCCGGCCTTGCAACAGCTGGCCAATGATACCGTGACAGCATTGGACAAGTTTCGTGCACCCTTAAGTGATGAGGATTTTGCCCGCAGAAACCCGCAATCACTTGCACCTGCTCAGTTGCGCAATCTGCAACAATGGGGCTATCCTTACGTATTCGACGAATTCCGGTTTCATATGACGCTGACGGATAAAATCGAAGAGCAGGACAGGCCAAAAATTGCCGGTATTTTAGATAATTTCTTCGCGCCGGTTTTAACCGACAGTGTCGAGATTAATAATCTGGCTTTGTTTGTCGAACCGGAGCCGGGCGCGCCATTTGAAGTGCATTCTTTGCACCCACTGGCAAAAGTGAAGGTTTCGGCGCCTTTAGCGGGTCAGAGATAGGCTAAGGGCAATGGTTGGTTATTGAGCAGGATTGGATAGGATGACGGAAACTGTATTAAAAAATGCCCGGCTTATCTTGGCTGATGAAATTGTGTCGGGATCTGTACAGTTTCGAAATGGGGTGATTACGGATATTTCCAGCAATGGCAGCGCCGTTGGTGAAGATATGGCGGGGGATTATATCACGCCCGGGCTGGTGGAGCTGCATACCGACCATCTGGAAGGCCATTATGCGCCGCGCCCGAAAGTGCGCTGGAACCCGATTGCTGCCGTACAGGCGCATGATGCACAGATTGCATCATCTGGTATTACCACGGTTTTTGATGCTTTGCGTGTCGGGCTTGATGCAGAAACAGAAATCGGCATTGCGGATATGCGCAAACTGGCGCAAGCGATTAAGCAGGGTGTGCAGGACGAGCGTTTGCGCGCAGACCATTTTTTGCATTTGCGCTGCGAAGTATCAGCTGATGATTGCTTGGATGCGTTTCATTATTTCGACAATGAGCCGCTGGTGCGCCTTGCCTCGCTGATGGATCATGCTCCCGGTCAGCGTCAATTTATGGATGTGGAGACCTATAAGGTCTATTACATGCGTAAGCTGAAAACGAGCGAAGAAGAGTTTCGCCGTTATTGCAATAAGCGGATGGATGATTCCAAGCGTAATTCGGATAAAAACCGCAAAGCGCTTTCAGTTCTCTGCCATGAGCGCAATATCATTTTGGCAAGCCATGATGATGCAACGCTTGCCCATGTGGAAGAAGCGGAGGAGCAGGGTATTCGTATTGCGGAATTCCCGACCACTCAGGTGGCGGCCGAGGCATCGAAAAAGGCTGGCCTGTCTGTGTTAATGGGCGCGCCGAATATTGTGCGCGGTGGTTCACATTCCGGCAACGTGGCTGCACGGGATTTGGCCGGCACCTGCAATCTGGATATTATTTCATCCGATTATATTCCTTCAAGCCTGATGCAATCGGCTTTTCATCTGACCCTTGATGTGCCGAGCGTATCGTTGCCGGAAGCCATGCGCATGATTAGCTATAATCCGGCGCAGAAGGTTGGTTTGACGGATCGCGGCGAGATTAAACTTGGCAAACGAGCCGATTTGGTGCGGGTGAAGCTGGTGGATAATATTCCGATTATCCGCACGGTTTGGCGCGAAGGGTCGCGGGTAATTTAAACCTATCTAAGTTTTATTTCTTTTGCTGCCCGTTTATAATGTGTATGAGCGGGCAGTTATTTTTTGTTGTTATAATCTATATGCAGACCAGACTGCCGGAGAAAACTGTGTCGTCAACAGCGCAATTATATCAGGCTCAATCAGCATCAGCATCGCAGAACCGGCCCCTCCATTGGCCACGACTGTCGATCGCGCCGATGCTCGACTGGACTGACAGACATTGTCGTTTTTTTCATCGCATCCTGACTAAAAACACATTGCTTTATACTGAAATGGTGGTGGCTGATGCTGCCATTCACGGGCGTCGTGAGTTTTTGCTGGGCTTTGATGACACACAGCATCCGGTTGCTTTGCAGCTTGGTGGTTCTGATCCGAAAAAGCTGGCGGAAGCTGCCAAAATCGGTGCGGATTTTGGCTATGACGAGATTAATCTCAATGTGGGTTGCCCGTCTGATCGTGTACAGTCCGGCACATTTGGCGCTTGCCTGATGCAAACACCTGATGTTGTCGCAGCTTGCGTCGCGGCGATGAAACAGGTGGTTTCTATTCCTGTGACGGTCAAATGCCGCATTGGTGTGGATGAGCAGGATACGGAAACAGCGCTTGGCGAGCTGGCGCGGCTGACAATCGGTGAGGGCGTGGATGCTTTGTGGGTGCATGCCCGCAAAGCCTGGTTGCAAGGCCTGTCACCAAAAGAAAACCGTGATATTCCGCCTTTGGATTATGATCGCGTCTATCGCTTGAAACAGCAATATGGTGCGCAGTTTATCGGCATTAATGGCGGCATCAATAATTTGCAGGAAGGCTTGGAGCATCTGCAATCAGTTGACGGGGTGATGATCGGCCGTGCGGCCTATCACAATCCTTTATTGCTGAGAGAAGCTGATGCACTGCTTTATGGCGATGCGCATGAGCCGGTCAGCGATGCAGAACTCATTGATGCAATGTGTGATTATTGCGACCGGCATATTGCGTCAGGCGGTAAGCTCAATCAGGTCACACGTCATATGGTCGGGCTTTTTGCTGGACAGCCGAGTGCGCGCCGTTTCCGGCAGATATTATCTGTTGAAGCGCCAAAGGCGGGTGCAACCAGCGATGTGCTGCGCGCCGCCTATCAGGTGATTGTCGAAGCGCGTGAAGAGGCCGAGACGTATGAGCGCGAGCTTGGCGCTCTTAATCCAGCAGAATAAGCCTGTCACCGCGTACATTGAAACCGTGCAAGGTTTCTAAAAAACTCATGCCAAGCAAGCTGCCGCGCATCATGTCGGGCTGGGTGACAAGGGCATGCACATTCTCGCGTCTGATATCGCCGATTTGTAATGTATCAAGGCGCGCATGTGCGGCCTTTGATGTGCCATTGGCGGTCATAATGGGTGCGGTGAAATTGAGGTTGTTGGTATTAATGCCGATTTTTTGTGCGTCTTCATATGATAAAACGATTGAGGATGCGCCTGTATCTATCAGAAAATGAACGTATTTTCCATTTACCTTGCCGTTAACTTCAAAATGCCCGCCTGAGGATTTTGTTAAAGTTACGGTCAAAGTGCCATCATCGGACAGGCTGGAAATAGCGCTTGCCGGAATAAGCCCTGCCGTTACGCGACTGCCGATATCCTGCAATTCATAGCGATATTGATAACCGGCAACCAGTGCCAGAATGATTACCGCCCAGATCATCAATTGCCGTACGGAATCGACAAGACTGATGCCGGAACCAAGCAAACCGGCAGCCAGTACAATGCCCCAAATGCCCATATAGGCAGCACGGGCAAAAGCATCATTATCATAGCCTGCGGTCATGCCGCTTTCATGATTGGAAACAAGCAGCAATGTGACCACTGCAATGGCTGCGATAATAATCCAGAGTAAACGACCCATTAGATATCTTTTGCCTGTAACTGTCTGTGGCGTGCCGGTAAGAGCGCCAGTACTTCTTCTTTATGGGCTGCACTCATTGTTGACCAGCGTGCAATTTCGTCCAATGTGCGGGCGCATCCCAGACACAGGCCTGTGTGAATATCCATATTGCAAACCAACACGCATGGTGATGGGGGCGACGGGGGTGATGAAATGGTTTGCTCCTGATTTGTGTGCGTTGTTTCCAT
>JAEWHQ010000167.1 GCA_023387715.1 Pseudomonadota bacterium
CCTGCCTTTTCTTATGGGGTGGTGTTGTCGCCGGTCTTTACACGATTGGCCTTGCCCATCTGGGCTCTTCCCTCAAAGGACGCGAGCTCGCATCAGCCAATGCGGCCTTCGTATTCTGCTATGCAATCGGCATGCTAACCGGCCCTCAGCTGGTCGGTATTGGCATGGATGTGGTGGGCGTAAACGGTTTTCCGCTGGTTCTGGGCATCTTTTTTGCCGGATATGCCATTATTGCTGCAATACGTTTGATGAGATTCAATAAGCGGGGTTGACTTTTCTCTGGTTTTTCGTAGTGTCGCGCCGAATTTCCGCTACCGGGTGAAGTCGCCGGAATCGCTGGCGGTTTCAATTTTAAAAGAGCAGGTATAGCGAAATGGCTAAGGCTAACACGATCAAGATCAAGCTTTTGTCAACCGCAGATACGGGTTTCTTCTACGTAACGAAGAAGAACAGCCGTACGATGACGGAAAAAATGACAAAGACTAAATACGACCCAGTCGTAAGAAAACACGTTGAATTCAAGGAAACCAAGATCAAGTAATCTTGTTCCTGAAAGCGTTAAAAAGCCACTCTTCACGAGTGGCTTTTTTTATAATTCCCCACCCCGATATTAATCATTAGCCGCGACCAAAAGAACCGCCCCGCCTATAAACCGGTGCAGGCCTTGCCTTGGCTCATGCTTATTGTCATTATCAATCCTAATTCCCATATCTGATCAGCAAATATGCGAATTACAGTTTAATTCTTTGAATTGACGGAGAACAACATGGCTATGGATGCTCACGAGATCGAAAAACTCATTCGCGTCGGAATTCCTGACGCACAGGTGACGATCCGTGACCTTGCCGGAGATGGTGACCATTACGCAGCCGAAGTTATCGCGGAAAGCTTCCGTGGTAAATCGCGCGTACAGCAACATCAGATGGTCTATGAAGCTTTGAGCGGCAATATGGGCAATGCACTGCATGCCCTCGCCCTGCAAACAAGCGTACCTGAAAAGGTATAAGCCTGGAGCTTTCTATGTGAAGCTGTAATTGCCGCAGTGTTTAAGACAATATTGCATTGAACTTAAAAAAGTGGTTTTTACAACACAACACCGAACAGACCTGATCATTTTTTGATCACATCCGACAATTCGGACAGAAATTTCTGCTGATTGAGCGGAAAAAGAAAAGGACGAAGAATATGAGCGGCATCAACGAACTTATTGACAGTGAAGTAAAAAATAATGATGTCGTACTTTTCCTGAAAGGTACGCCTGGTTTCCCTCAGTGCGGTTTTTCCGGACAGGTTGTACAGATTCTGGATTACATCGGCGTTGATTACAAAGGAATCAACGTGTTGGCATCGGACGAAATGCGTAACGGCATTAAAGAATATTCCAACTGGCCAACCATTCCTCAGCTTTACGTTAAAGGTGAGTTCATTGGCGGTTGCGATATCACCCGTGAAATGTTCCAGTCCGGTGAACTGAAAGCACTCTTTGAAGAAAAAGGCATCGCTATTAAAGCGGCCTGATTCCCATCATTCTTCTTCAATGAATGTTTGAAGGTGCCGGTCTCCGGCACCTTTGCTGTTTTTCAGCCTCAGTGTTATTAAATGTAATATTGAGGTTTTCTTTATCTTCACGATCTCGTGAACAGGCTCATTCATACAGATGTTGCCATTCACGACCTAATTTCACTATTCAATTGATTCAACCAATCATTGAAATATGTTTTTAAAATATTATTGCTTGATTATACTGGTCATTCATAAGACCGGGGGGTCGAACGATAATTCTTGGGTCAACCTAACCGCATTTCACGGGCACGATAGACTTAAACAATACGGTTTAAGTGCTATTTCGGGTTGATCATATGTATGCCGCAGACAGGAGAGTATTTTGCCAATTGATATAAAACAGGGTCACTCCGAACAAAGGACCGGCATGCGCGGTCGTGGCGAATTTATTGCTCTGATTGCAGCGGTTATGGCGATTAACGCTCTGGCAATTGACATCATGCTTCCGGGTCTCCAGGAAATTGGTGCAAGCCTTGGTGTTGAATCTGAAAATCATCGCCAATTCGTCATTACGGCTTATTTGCTGGGCTTAGGTGTTTCACAATTATTCTACGGGCCATTGAGCGACCGTTTCGGACGACGCATTCCGCTTTTTGTCGGCACAAGCATTTATATTGTTACAGCACTTGCATCCGCCTTCACCACCAGCTTTTCCATGCTGATTGCGTTGCGTGTTTTGCAAGGTATAGGCGCGGCAGGTACGCGTGTTATTGCCGTTTCTATTGTACGTGACCTTTATGGCGGCCGTCAGATGGCCGAAGTCATGTCGCTGATTATGATGGTCTTCATGATCCTGCCGGTGATTGCACCTGCAACCGGTCAGTTCATTATGCTGTTTGGTGAATGGCACCTGATCTTTGTCTTCATGGCTGTATCAGCGGCTGTGGTGATGATCTGGGTTTATTTCCGCATGCCGGAAACACTGGCTGTAGAAAAAAGACGCTCCCTATCGGTTGCAAGCCTTGCACAGTCCTTCAGCCTCGTGCTGACCAACCGTGTGGCGTTTTTCTATATGCTCGGTACATCATTCATCCTGGGCACATTGTTCGGCTTTATCGGCTCATCGCAGCAGATCTATGTCGGCATTTATGAACTGGGTGAATTGTTCCCGCTGGCTTTTGCGGTTGTAGCAGCCACAATGGCGCTGTCTTCATTCCTCAACTCACGCTTTGTCGGCCGTTATGGTATGCGCCGCATTTCGCAAACAATGCTGTTTGTCTTTATAGGCTTCAGCTTGTTGTGGTTCGTGTTGTCATTGAGCTTTGAAGGGCCTGTGCCACTGTTCTTGCTCTTGCCGCTTTATATGGTCATCATGTTCTCGTTCGGGCAGATCACCTCAAACTTCAACGCGCTTGCGATGGAGCCGTTGGGAGCTGTTGCCGGAACTGCATCGTCGGTGCTTGGCTTCACCCAGACAACCGTGGGCGCGACGTTGGGCGCCATCATCGGCCAATCCTTTGATGGCACCACAACGCCAATCGCACTTGGCTTTACCATTCTCGGCATTATCAGCTTCATCTGCATGCTGATTGCAGAGCGCGGCAAGCTGTTTGCATCTCAGCATCAGGCGCCCAAGCCATAAGGCCTTAAGGCATCTGATCAAATAAACAAAAATCTGGCATGCAATTTCAAACATGCCGGATTTCTGCATTTTAATGCATCCGAATTGAATGTCGTTTTCTTATCCCTTGGCCGCTGTCAATCAGCGCAAAAGGGCTTATGTGTGAAAAGTCCGTGCAAAACTTGACGTTTTACCGGGAATACGACAGAACATAAAGCGAACCTTGTTCGCTTTTTATGAATTGGCATGGCATGATATGGGTGATTCGAAGGTACGCATTGCTGAAATCAATGCTCATGTTACAAAACAATAGACAGTGTCGAATAATTTGCAGCTCTTGAAGCGGTATATTTAATAGATAGATAGGCTGAACCGAAGCACATGGACAACAACAACGATCTTTTTTCAAGTGTTGTGAGTAAAGCCCGTGAAAGGCAAACAGCGTCAAAAGCTGATAGCGAGGCGCTGACTGCTGCTGCGCCGGCTGCCAGTGCTGTGGCGCCTGCCCCTGCAGCTGAAGACGCAACAATAACAAAGCCGGTTTCCGCCGCACCAACAGCACCCGCACCGGAAGAGCCGTTTAAGCGTGCAACACTTGCAGCTGATAATGGTGATTATAACGCCTCTGCCATCCGTGTTCTGGAAGGTTTGGAGCCAGTACGTCTGCGCCCTGGTATGTATATCGGCGGCACCGACGAAAAGGCGATGCACCATCTCTTTGCTGAAGTCATCGACAACTCGATGGACGAGGCCGTTGCGGGACACGCCAATTTTATCGAAGTCAGCCTTGATGCTGACGGCTTCTTGTCGGTCAGCGATAATGGTCGCGGTATTCCGATCGACAATCACCCGCAGGTTCCGGGCAAATCTACGCTTGAAGTGATTATGACCAAGCTGCATGCCGGTGGTAAGTTTGATGGCAAGGCCTATGAAACATCCGGCGGTTTGCACGGTGTTGGTGTGTCGGTTGTAAATGCGCTTTCAGATGTGTTGGAAGTGGAAGTCGCGCGTAATCGCCGCCTGTACCGCCAGTGCTTCTCACGCGGTATTCCGCAAGGTGGGCTGGAAGAACTCGGCGAAGTGCATAACCGCCGCGGCACACGTCTGCGTTTCCATCCTGATCCGGATATTTTCGGCAAGAATGCCAAATTTGACCCGACGCGCATTTATCGCATGGCGCGCTCGAAAGCCTATTTGTTTGGCGGCGTTGAAATCCGCTGGAGCTGTGACCCGTCACTTCTCGACCCGAAACAGGATACACCTGAAAAGGCCGTCTTCCATTTCCCGGGAGGTTTGAAGGACTATCTCTCCAGCACTCTGGGCAAAGACTTTCAGGTCACGCGCGAAATTTTTGCCGGTAGAACCGAGGCGCAAGGCCGTCACGGTGCGATGGAATGGGCTGTGAGCTGGTATGGCGGCGATGCGTTCGTCCATTCCTATTGTAACACGATCCCGACCGGCGATGGCGGCACGCATGAAGCAGGCCTTCGTATCGCACTCACACGCGGTCTGAAAGCCTATGCAGAACTGACTAACAACAAGCGCGCTTCTGTCATTACCACTGATGACGTGATGACCTCAGCTGCTGCGATGCTTTCGGTGTTTATTCGTGAGCCGGAATTTGTCGGCCAGACAAAAGACAAGCTTGCAACGGTTGAAGCACAACGCATTGTTGAAAATGCCATTCGCGACCCGTTTGACCATTGGCTGGCAGCCTCTCCGCAAGAAGCTTCCAAGCTGCTGGATTGGGTGATTGAGCGCGCGGAAGAACGTCTGCGCCGTCGTCAGGAAAAAGAAGTCAATCGCAAAACGGCAGTGCGCAAGTTGCGTCTGCCGGGTAAACTTGCCGACTGTTCACAAAACTCGGCTGATAATGCTGAACTCTTCATCGTTGAGGGTGATTCCGCGGGTGGTTCTGCCAAACAGGCGCGCAACCGTACCCATCAGGCAATTCTGCCATTGCGTGGTAAAATTCTCAACGTCGCCAGCGCCGGACGCGACAAGCTGACCGCAAACCAGCAGATTGCAGATATTATTCAGGCACTTGGTTGTGGCACACGCTCTAAATACCGCGAAGAAGATTTGCGCTATGACCGCATCATCATCATGACGGATGCTGACGTGGATGGTGCTCACATTGCTTCGTTGTTGATTACCTTCTTCTATCAGGAAATGCCTGATCTCATCAGCAACGGTCATCTTTATTTGGCTGTTCCGCCGCTTTACCGCTTGAGCCAGGGCGGCAAAACAGCCTATGCGCGTGATGATGCACATAAGGACGAGTTGCTGCGGACACATTTCAGCAGCCGTGGCAAAGTTGAAATTGGTCGCTTTAAAGGTTTGGGCGAGATGCGCGCCGAGCAGTTGAAGGAAACGACGATGGATCCGGCCAAACGCACACTCTTGCGCGTTGAAATTGATCACAGCATTGAAGAAGCAACGAAGGCAACGGTTGATGATCTGATGGGCACCAAGCCGGAAGCCCGCTTCCGCTTCATTCAGGAAAATGCCGAATTTGCCGACAAGCTCGACATTTAAGCATTGATATAACAGATATAAAAAAAGCCGGAGCGTTGATCGCACTCCGGCTTTTTTATTTATTCAATGAAATAACTTAACCCTGTCGTTCAGGCAACCGCACGACAAGACCGTTGATTTCATCACGAACTCTGATCTGGCAAGACAGACGGGAATTCGGCTGCACATCATAGGCAAAATCCAGCATATCCTCTTCCATCGCGTCCGGTTCGCCAACGATCTCAAGCCATGCACCATCCACATAAACGTGACAGGTGGCGCAGGCGCATGCACCGCCGCAATCAGCATCAATCCCCGGAATACCATTGCGAATTGCCGCTTCCATAACGCTGGAGCCATTCGGGCTCTCCACCTCATAGGGCGTGCCTTCCGCAGTGATATAAGTAATCTTCGTCATTACTTGCCTCAAACTTTTAAAATTATCCGGCTATTATCCGGTCAAACTATCATCTTGTTTGACCAGATACGTATTATTAGCCCAAAGTTCAACCATACAGCGTCAAAGTGCCGTCAAAGCGCCCTTGCGACGATCAGTTGTCCCGGCACTGGCTGGCCTTGTTCATGGCGCACCGTAATATTTTCACACGCCAGACACTCAAAGCCATTGGCCTCCATCAACTTGCGCAGATAGCTTTCGGCATGTGCAAAGCGCTGATAAGCACCAACCATGAAATCACGCCCCTGAAAAACGTCCTGCGGCTGCGTTTCAGATGAAAAAGCGATCATGCCACCTTTATTGATGCGCGCCTTCAAACCGGCAAAGAAAGCCTCCAGCTTACCCATATAAGGCAGTACATCAGTTGCAACGATCAAATCCCAGTTATCTGCGGTCGTCTTTTGCAAAAACAGCACGACTTCACTGACAAAAAGCTCGTCATAGTCGCCTTTCTCATAGGCGATTTCGATCATGTTCTCCGACAAATCAACGCCGGTTTTATGATCAGCTATATCGTCGAGTGCATCAGCCGAAAGACCGGTACCGCAACCCAAATCAAGCATGCGCGTGAAATTGCAGTCTTCATCCAGCTCCAGCAACACTTCGCGCAATTGCAGCGGCACATCATAACCAAGCTGATCGACCAAAATCGTATCAAACATATCCGCATGCTGATCAAACAATGTTGCAACATAAGCATCCGGTGCCTTTGACGGTACTTCGCCCTTGCCCATACTGGCAAGGCGCACGGCTGCGCCACCATGATCAGACGGATCAATTTTGAGAACTTCTTGATAGGCCAGACTGGCCGCTTCAAAATCACCTGCTTTTTCAAATCTTAAAGCGCGATCATAAGCTTCTTCCAGCGCTTCTTCATCAAAAGCCGCAGGGGGTTCATTGTTCATTGTCATCAAAATTTTCCTTTAAACGGATGATCCGCACCCGCATAGTCGCGCATTTTTTTGAGATTACCTCAATAATTATACAGCGTTTTTAGATTGCCAGTTCCACATATCCTGGCACATTTCAGAAAACGTTTTTTGCGCTGTCCAGTTCAATATTTCGTTGGCTCGTGTCGGATCTGCATAATATTCAGCAATATCACCGGCTCTGCGTTCCGCAATCTCATAAGGGATTATCTGACCAGTCACCGTTTCAAAAGCTTTGATCACCTCAAAAACACTATAACCCTGCCCTGTGCCCAGATTAAGTGTCAGACATTGCGGTTCCTCCAGCTTTTTCAGTGCCCGCACATGGCCTTTAGCCACATCTTCAACATGGATATAATCACGCACTCCTGTACCATCACGGGTCGGGTAATCATTTCCCCAAATCATCAGCTTTTCACGTTTGCCACTGGCAACCTGCACAACCAGAGGCATCAGATTGTTCGGCTCACCTTTCGGGTCTTCACCAATCAAGCCACTTTCATGCGCACCAACCGGATTGAAATAACGCAAAATTGCAATTTGCCAGCTCTTATTGCCGCGATGAATATCGCGCAAAATATCTTCAACGACCAGTTTACTGCGGCCATAAGTATTGGCAGGCGCCAGCCGGTGATCTTCATTAAAAGGCAATTGCTCCGGTTCACCATAAACGGTTGCCGATGAGCTAAAAACTATCTTTTTCACATCAACCGAGCGCATTGCTTCAAGTAAGCGGATAGTGCCGACAACATTGCAATCATAATAATGCAATGGTTTCTCAGTCGATTCTGCAACTGATTTCAGTCCGGCAAAATGCATCACTGCATCACATTTATGGCGCTTTAAAACCTGCTCCAAAAACGTGCGGTCACGCACATCACCAGCTTCGCGAAACAATGTACGTCCGGTGATTTCCTCCACACGGCGCAATACGTCCGGATGGCTATTATCAAAATTATCAACCACCACGACATCATAGCCAGCTTTCAACAGCTCGACACATGTGTGTGATCCGATATAACCGGCACCACCGGTCACCATAACAGCCATGATTTTCGCCTTTCCGGGGCTTTCCAGCACGCGTATGAAGCGCGGCTTTCATGTTATATTGTTCTTTTTTATTAAATTAAAAGAACACGTCAAAAAACACATAAAGCAGTGCCCAACCATGATAGACATATTAAGAATCGAATAGTATCGCAACGGATAGATTTGGAGTTTATTTTGCAACCTTCCGGCAAAATTGAACGGCTGCTTGAAATTATGGCGGCCTTACGCGATCCTGAAACCGGCTGCCCGTGGGATGTCGAGCAAAGTTTTGAAACCATTGCTCGTTATACGCTTGAAGAAGTCTATGAAGTGCTGGATGCCATCGAGCGGCAGGACAAAGATGACTTGCGTGAAGAGCTTGGCGATTTGCTGCTGCAAGTGGTGTTCCACGCACGCATTGCCGAAGAAGAAGGCTCGTTCAACTTTGCCGATGTGGTGCAAGCTATCACGCATAAAATGATCCGCCGTCATCCGCATGTGTTTGGCGATGAGGAAGCACGCAGTGCCGGCATGGCCAAGGGTGCATGGGGCCGCATCAAGCAGGAAGAAAAAGCCGAACGTGAGGCACGCCGCGCTAAAGCCGGTCTGCCGACATTAGAAGAAAATGGCTATCTTGATGATATTCCGAGCGCCTTCCCTGCACTTTTGCGCGCGTTAAAGCTGCAATTGAAAGCCGCCAAGGTCGGTTTTGATTGGAGCGAGCCGGAACCTATACTGGCAAAGATTGAAGAAGAAATCGCAGAGCTGAAACAGGCGAAACTTTCTGCTGATCAAAACCATATCGAAGAAGAATATGGTGATTTGCTGTTTGCGATGGTCAATCTTGGCCGTCATTTGAATATCGATCCGGAAATTGCCCTGATGCGCGCCAATGACAAATTTCTCAATCGTTTTCACTATATTGAGAAAAGCCTCAAACAAAACGGCTCATCACCGGAGCAATCCGATTTGGAAGAAATGGAAGCACTCTGGCAGCAAGCCAAGAAAAGCGGCCTTTAAATATCTCGTATTCTGAAAAGCTTGATTCCGATCAATGTCATGCCAACGCA
>JAEWHQ010000217.1 GCA_023387715.1 Pseudomonadota bacterium
TTGCTAAGCTGTGCCGCTACATGCTGGTTCGGATAATGACCGACGGTTTCTGCCGGTGGTGTCGGCTTTGCATTGTTCAAATTATAGGTCTCAAGATGATTTGCCAACCGTTTCAAACGACCGGCCACTTCCGGCATTGCTGTTTTGCTAAAATAAACGCTTTTAGTAATTTCAGCGAGCGCCTTGATATATTGATTTCCGGCCTCTGCCATTTGCGGTGAGGGGCGCAGATGATGCGGCTCGAAAGGTAGCAAATAATAGCAATAGCGTATATCAGCCAAAATGCGCTCGATCTGAGCTACTTGTGCAACATTTTGCGCGCGCTCTCTTGCCGGAACAAGCGCCAGATCAGCCAGTTTGCGGGTGGCTTTAATCAGATTATCACGGGCTGTCTGGCTGACCGGTTTTGGCCATAAGAAAACCGACACCAGATAAACCGCCACATTGCCGATGAGAATACCGATAACGCGGTCGCGTGCGGTATCAAGATCGGTGGTCGGGCCAAAGCCTTGCAAGACGCTCAATGTATAAGCCAGACCAATTTGCACACCAGCATATGAAATTTTACGGCTACCGGCGGCAACCCAGCCTGCCACCCAAGTGGCGGCAAAAACCAGCAGCATTAAACCGCCGACGGTTTCCAGATGCGGCAGCAGATAAACGATGGAAATCACCCCCATCAAAGCGCCGATCAGACAACCGGTAATACGCAGCGCCAGCTTATGCACCGTGTCACCGGCAGTGCCGAGCGAGGCCACATAACAGGTAACCATCGCAGTGTGGATACCGTCCCAATTAAGCGCTGCATAGAACATGTAGCACAAAATCGCGGCGAGCGTGGTTTTGAGCGCAAATTGCTGGTAGATCGGATTGGTAAAAGCATCCGGTTTGAAAAAACCGTCATTGCCGCTTTTGCTGTAGTTGGGTTTTACAACACCGCTGATTGCATGAATGGCTTGGCTGATTGCAGAGCTTTTCGGACTTTGTGGCTCTGCCTTTTCGGCTGGCAGATTTGCAGATAAAGGCGCGCCTTTATCAAGTGCCTCAATCATTGTAGCGATGGTTTCAGCATGCTGTAAACGCTCATGCGTTTCACCTTCATGCGCCAGAGCTGCAGAGGCATAAACCAACTGATAAGAAGCCGGAATATCAACATTGATCTGTGCGATTTTGTCTTTGGACGTCTGATGCAAAATTTGGCTAAGTTTTAGCTTTTTTTCTGCCGCTTCATTGCCTTCACTTAAAAACTCGTCCAGTTTTTCATTGGTTTCAGCATTTTGGCCGTTTAATAATTGATAAGCGAGGCAAAGCCGTTCGCGCAGTTGCTTGCGCAACAGCCGCACACTCCATTGACCGAAAAACAAACTGAAAACAGCAATGCAGAACATTGGCAAAATTGCCATTTCCCAAGCATAGCGCAGTGCCAGAGAAATGACGCCATTGACCGGTACCATGCTGATCAGTGTCAATAAAAACGCGATGATCAGGGCGATAATGCTGCCACCTTCGCCAAGCTTGCTGGCAGCACCAATAAAAATGAAAATAAAAGAAGCAACAATCATCACAAGAATGCGCTCAAATGCGGATTCAACGGTTGATTGCAACAGCGGTATCATCAACACCACAAGCAGGGTGATGGCGATAACGGCCGCGGACGCTACAAGCGTGTTTTCTGCCCCATCCGGCTTCATCAGAAAAATGACGAGATAGACACTGATTGCAGCTTCGGGAATATGAAACAGCATGGCAATGCCGCTGACAAGCGCACAGACAAAAGCCACCCGCCATGTGGCGGCGGCGCGTCCCGGAAAGGGTGCGAGATCCGCTAATGTCTGTCTGATCGCCGCTGACAGCGAGGCTTCAGCACGCGTTGCCATTATGCACTGTCACAACAGCGGAGGCACCGGCGCGTGTCAATTCGGCTGGCGGATCAATCAGTTTAATCCGCACCGGAAAACGCTGCGCAATGCGCACCCAATTCAGGTTCTTAGGGATAAAAGGCAGGTTACGCGGGATATTGATCATATCTTCGGAGCTGACACCCCAGCCGATGCTGTCAACCTTGCCTTTCACCACCATATTATTATTGGCCAGAATACGCACGCTGGCACAATCACCAATGCGGATATTATCAAGTTCCGTTTCGGGGAAGGTGGCGGATGCAAACCATTCGGAGGTGTCGATGAGGGTGAAAACCGACTGGCCGGAAATGATGATCTGGCCACTGGAATTAAGCAGGCCAACTACCAGCCCGTCATGCGGGGCATAGGTTTTGCTGTTATCAAGATTATGCTGGGCAAGAGCCAGCGCTGCCTGACGGGCGCGTACTAAGGCCACTGTGTTGTCCAGATTGCCGACAAGTGCATTGGCGGCATCGGCTTGCTGTGTAGCCTGAGTCAAACTAATGCGCGCATCATTGCGCAATGTTCTGGCATCATCCACTTGTTGCTTGGTGACATAGCCTTTAGGGCTTAATGCTTCCAGGCGCTTTAATGTTGTTTCGGCCAGATCCAGATTGGTGCGGGCGCGCACTACTTGCTGGTCAGCAATTAATGCATTTTGGGTTTCTGCTTTTAAAGCGCGGCCTTGCGCTTCCATAGTGGCTTGTGCCATTTGCAAATCAGCACTGGTCTGCTCAACGATGAGGCTTAAAGGCTTCGGATCAATGGAAAATAACAGATCGCCTTTTTTCACGCGGTCATTTTCGCGCACATTAATTTCGATAATGCGCCCCGGAACCGTCGATGAAATATTGACCAGATTAGCGCCAATGACCGCATCTTCTGAATAAGGATTTTCATGCGACTGGCGTGTATAAAGCCATGTCATGAAAACAGCGGCTGCCACTGCCAGCACGAAGATAATCAGGCCGACGGCATTGACTGGTTTTTTAGCGTAACTGTTTGTTTCCATCTTCAACGACCGTAAATCAGAAGTGCAAGCGCAAAAGCAATCGCCACAACCATGGCTGTGTAAGTCATCAGACGAAATGTGAGCAGATCATCAAGAGCGGTGCGAATAAATATCAACCGTAAAATCAGCACGATCACAATCGCTCCGGCCAGACAAACCATCCAGGAGGGAAAAAATGCACCTACCATATAGAATGTCGGGCCTTGCACCATTATGCTCGCTTTCAGCCATTGTACGGTTTCATCTGGCAAAACTATTCATAAAGAGCTTTTGCACTGGCAAAGTTTATTCCAACAATTTCAGTTAAAGTCCACCCTCTAAGGGGCAAAGCGTGGGAACTGCACATAAGAATTACAGAACAAGCTTAACAACCAAAATAATTAGAAAGAATAATCATGAAGTATCAAAGCGTGATGGCGCTTCATTGAGGTAAAAGCCGGATATATTGATAAGAACATATGGCAGGAATGAAAACTGCGCATTTTAACCATGCGGCGAGCAAACTATTAGTTTCCAACGATTGCTAATTGCCTTTTTATCATTAATATCCGAACTATTCTCGATAAAAAATCTCTGTACACAATAATCATGCA
>JAEWHQ010000285.1 GCA_023387715.1 Pseudomonadota bacterium
GCGTCAACATATCTTCTCGAAAAACGTGTCCGCCAAAGTTCTTTTTGAACTATCCGAAAACAGTTCAGCAAACTATGCCGCCCACGTTTCTCTTTCTTCTGTATGTAATTTTCAAAGAACGGACGAAGTCACCTTCGTCAAAAACTAACCTCAATCACCAATCAGCGAACTCGCGCTCAACCGCTCAGCAATCTCACCACCCTCACTCTGTCGAGCTCCGAAGTAGTTCGGGGCTTCTAACCCCTCAAGTAATCACTGTCAAGCGAAAACTTTCAAGAAAATCATTTATTTAAGTAACATTTGATTTTCTTAATTCTCTACTTTGTTTTGTGTGTTTCACAAATCTGTCGTAGAGATAGCCTACTAATGCCATTCCGAATGAAGAGTCAAGCGACGCTTCTGGAAAAGACGCATTTTTGTATAAAACCGACTAAAAACATCGCTTTTAGCGCTTATGCACAGCCCACTCCTCACCCGAACGGGCTATTCAACATCGTTTTTATGAGAATCATCTAAAATAAAAAGAGCGTCCGAAGACACCCTTGATACATTATATACATATAGGGGCTACACATTAGCCGTTCAGCTTTAAATGTGACCCGCAATGTTTTTCGCGCTGTAAGGCGATTCCATTACCGCCACATCCTCATCGCTGAGACGAATCTCCAGCGCACCAAGCGTATCTTCAAACTGATGAAGCTTAGAGATTCCGACAATCGGAGCCGAAATACCTGCGCGAGTCGCAACCCAAGCATATGCAATCTGCGCCATTGGCTTGCCATGACGCTCCGCAACCTTTTTAACGGCAGCAATAACCGCATCATCTTGTGCTTTTGAGCGATCATAAAGTGCATTTGCGGTTTTATCTGTCTGCGCACGCACTGTTGAGGCAGAATCACCACCTGTTGCGCGACCGGCCAAAAGTCCACGTGCCAGCGGGCTCCACGGAATCACCCCAACACCTTCAGAACGGCAAAGCGGAATCATTTCACGCTCTTCCTCGCGATAGATGAGATTATAATGCGGCTGCATGGAAACAAACTGCGCCCAACCGTGCTGGCGCTGCAAGCCAAGCGCCTTCATAAACTGCCAGGCATGCATGGAAGACGCACCGAGATAACGTACTTTACCACTGCGCACGACATCATTGAGTGCATCCAGTGTCTCTTCCAATGGTGTTTCGTAATCAAAGCGATGCAGCTGATAAAGATCAATATAATCAGTGCCCAAACGCTTCAGGCTCGCATCAACCGCTTCAAAAATATGCTTGCGCGACAAACCACGATCATTTGGATCAGCACTCATCGGATTATAAAGCTTGGTTGCCAGCACTAATTTATGACGGGGAACAAGCGGCTTTAAAATTTCTGCCACCACTTCTTCACCAACACCATTGGAATACATATCCGCCATATCAAAAAAGTTGATGCCGTGCTCGACAGCTTTTTTGAGAATCGGTGCAGATGCCTCTTTATCCAGCACCCACGGTGCCCAGGCTGGTGTACCAAAAGACATACAACCCATTGCAATACGGGAAATTTTTAGGCCCGACCGACCCAGATTGACATAGTCCATTAGTACACTTCCTTATGAGCTAAAATGTTCATCTTGTTATATTCATAATCATTTTTACGTTAATTTGTCTATTTAGTTTCTGAAAAAACACTTTTTACGCTCAAATTTAAAAATTATGGTCAATAAAATTTACCTCTTGCAGAAACTCAATCACATGTTATCGTAAAGTGTACTAACAGAGTAGTTCACATGTTTTCGCTTGATGCTTCCAGTATTGATAAGTCCCTGCCTGTGCCCGTTGGCGCACAGCTGCATGGGTTATTGAATTATATGCTGTCTTTCGGAGGCATTCCTTACGGCACCAAGCTGCAATCCGTGCGTCAGCTGGCGACTGAGCTTGGCATAGCGCCGATGACTGTTGCACATGTTTATCAGCAATTACGCGACGCCGGCCTGATTGAAATGCGCCAAGGTTCCGGCGCCTTTGTTGCCGAGCGTCCACATACGGGCACACAGCAATCTTCGCCTGCTGAAGCATTACGCACCGACATCGAAATCTTGCTCGGCAAGGCAGAGCGTTTGGGCGTACCAACGATCACGCTCGTTTCCATGATCAATGCCCAATCACAATTGCGCAAACCGAAAGCTGGTCTTTCGATTGTCTTTGTTGCGATTTATGAAGGACCTGGTCAGGACTATATTGATGAAATGCGCCCTGTTTTTTCCAGTGATGACCGTATTTCACTGGTAACGCTTGATGATATTCGCGTTGACCCGAAAGCGCGCGCTGCTTGCTTGGAAGCCGATCTGGTGCTGACATTCCTTAGCCGTCAGGCCGAAATTCGTGAAGTTATACCGGACGCCAATATTCTGGCGCTGCGCTTTATTCCATCAGCACGCACCAGACAGACGCTTGCAGGCCTTGATCCACGCGCGCATGTGGTCGCGATCACCCATTTGCCGGATTATATCGCTGTGATGAAACCAAGTGTACGTGAATATGCGCCGCATATTTCCGATATCAAAGTTACATGGTCTTCATCGCCGGATCTGGAAGAAATGATTGCAGCCAGTGACGCGGTCGTATTTGCCACAGGTGCAGATCATATTGCGGGCATGGTGCGCCCCGGCATTGCTTGTTTTGAATATCGCCACGCCCCTGATCCGGGTTCTGTCGAAAATCAGCTTATCCCTTGTCTGAATAAATTGAGACAGGGGAAAATATCCAACACCGAAACGGAGATCCCGTAACACGCACCTCGCGGCGAGGATGTGCGGAGGGAATCTGTTTGCGGCACATAAAATGACATTTGGGAGAGAGACATGAACAAGTTTTTATCAACCGTGAGTGCGGTCAGCCTCGCTGTTGCCGTTTTCACCGGCGCATTGCTACCAGCATCAGCAGCCGGAAAATTGGTGGTTGGCACCGACATTGATGCAGGCACACTTGATCCGCGCCAGTCGCGCGATTCTACGGCTTACCGTGTGGCTGATCTGCTTTATGCCGGCCTTGTTCATATCACGCCGTCGCTTGAAGCCGTGCCAGATCTGGCTGAAAGCTGGGAAACACCAGATTCACAGACATTCATTTTCAAGCTGCGCCCAGATTTGAAGTTCTCGGACGGTTCACCTTTGACCGCCGAAGATGTGGTCTTCACATATACCACATTGATCGACCCGAATTTTGGTGCACCTCAGCGTGCTTTGTTCCAGCCTGTTGAGAAAATTGAAGCGCTGGACGAGCGCACGGTTAAATTCTCACTCTCGGCACCTTATGCACCACTGCTTTCCTATTTGGATATGGGCATTGTTTCCAAAAAAGCAGCTGAATCCGGTCAGGATATGGCACTGAACCCTTTGGGTGCAGGCCCGATGAAGCTGACAAGCTGGAACCGCGGCAGCGACATTGTCATGGAAACCAACCCGACTTATTGGCGCGGCGCTCCGGAAATTGATCAGGTCACACTTAAAATTATCGGCGACAATTCGGCACGCGCACAGGCTTTTGAAGCCGGTGATCTGGATGTCATCCAGTCACCATTATCCCCGCAGGATGTAACACGTCTGGCCGCAGATGATCGCTTTGAAAAAGTCATCAGCGCCGGTCTTGGCATCACATATTTACATTTCAATACCAGTGATCCGCTGCTCGCCGACCCTAAAATGCGTCAGGCTTTCTCCAAGCTTGTCGATCAGGCAACCATCGTCAATGATATTTATCAAGGCGTTGACCAGATCGCGACCTCGATGATCCTGCCTTCTTCTTGGGCATTTTCGCCGGATATCAAACAGCCGGAATTTGATGTTGAAGGTGCGATTGCACTCTTTAACGAGCTCGGCTGGAAAGACACCAATGGCGACGGCATTCTGGACAAAGACGGCAAGCCTTTGACCATCACGATTGCCACCCATAGTGAAGACCCGAACCGCGTTCAGGCACTTGAGTTCCTGCAAGCTGTGTTCCAACAGGCAGGCGTTGAAACAAAGGCGCAAATCTCCGACTGGCCAAGTTTCTCAACCAACTATGTGCAGCAAGGCAAACACCAGATTGCGCTGCTTGGCTGGCTCAGCATTGTTGATCCGGATCGTCTGATGTATGCGCAGCTCATCACAGATGGCCCAAACAACTGGGCGAAATATTCCAATGCCGAGCTTGATACATTGCTTAAAAAAGGCCGCTCGGAACTTGATCAGGAAAGTCGCAAACAGGCTTATCAGCAAGCCGCAACGCTTTTGAGCACGGAACTGCCTTATTATGTGATTTCCTATCAGGGTTATCAGCTGTTCCATCAAAAAGATCTGCCGCTTACCACCATTCAGACCAATCCGCGAGGTAATCTTCGCGGCCTGATCGGTTACACCGACTAAGTTTTTACCAATGCCAGAAACCAGCGCAGCCATGCCGGTTTCTGGGAAGTTTCGTTCGCCAGTTCCATGCATTTCAATCTGCATACCGCAGAGCCTGTTTTTGCGCGAAAATTTCACGCGAATAATTACGCGTCCATTCCCGTCTTCAATCAAGAGGAACCGACCACATGATTGCCTATATTCTGCGTCGGCTCCTGCTGCTTATACCGATGGCTATCGGTATGGTGGTAGTGACCTTTGCCTTGCTTCTTATCATTCCCGGTGATCCGGTTGCCGTTCTGCTCGGGCAGGAAGCGACACCAGATGCCATCGCGTTGTTGCGCGCTAATCTCGGACTGGATGCCCCTTGGTATCTGCGTTTGTGGAATTACTTTGTCGCGCTCGCTCATGGCGATATGGGGCAATCCATTTTCCAAAACCAGTCAGTTGCCAGTATTATTGGCGGCAGATTGGCAGCCACAATCGAACTGGCCGTTGTTTCGCTGCTGCTGGCGACAATTCTCGGGCTTCTGCTCGGTGTGATTTCCGCCATCTGGCAAGGTTCCATCATTGATACAGGCACGATGCTTTTGGCGCAGATCGGTGTTTCCATGCCGGTTTACTGGCTGGGTCTGCTTCTCATGCTGCTTTTTGCTGTTAATCTGGGCTGGTTGCCAGCAATTGGCCGCGGCGAACCATTAATGTCAGCAATAGGCATGGCTTTGACCGGCAACCCGCAAGTGCTCGTCAAATCATTGTCCCATATGGCATTGCCAGCTTTGGCATTGGCCGCCAATTCCGCAGCCGTCATTTCCCGTCTGGTACGTGCTTCTATGCTGGAAATTTTGCGCGAAGATTTCGTGCGCACCGCTTATGCCAAAGGCTTGCGTCGTCCGCGTGTCATCATCTGCCATGCATTGCGCAATGCCTTATTGCCGGTGCTGAGTGTGATTGGTCTGCGTTTTGGTGCGCTGTTGGGTGGTGCGGTTTTGACCGAAACCATCTTTGCATGGCCGGGCTTGGGACAATTGACCATCTCCGCCATTTCACAACGCGATCTGCCGCTTATTCAGGGCATTGTACTGACTTTTGCAATCATTTTCGCCCTCGTCAATCTGATCGTTGACCTTCTTTACGCTGCGGTCGATCCGCGTATTCGGTTGGGATAAAGACAATGCGGATACCAAAAGCTTTTCGTAATACATCCTTGGTGATCGGTGGCCTTATCACCCTGACCATCATCATTCTGGCTGTTTTCGCCCCGGCACTGGCCACCCATGGTATCGAGCAAATGGATATGCGCAACCGTTTTGCAGGCCCGTCATGGGATCATCTGCTCGGCACCGACAATTTCGGCCGTGACCTGTGGTCACGCCTTGTCTGGGGCGCGCGCGTTTCCTTAAGCATTGCAGTCATTGCCGTTGTTTTTTCGGTTATCATCGGCACGATTGTCGGGCTGGTTGCCGGTTATTTCGGCGGCTGGGTTGATCTCGTTTTGATGCGTATCACCGACATTTTCTTGGGCGTTCCGGCCATTGTTTTAGCGCTTGCCATTGTTGCCATTTTAGGCCCTGGCATGCTCAATGTCGCGCTTGCACTGATTGTGGTCACATGGACTGAATATGCCCGCGTTGTACGCTCCACCACCTTGGTTTTGCGCGAGCAAAACTATGTGCAGGCAGCACGCGCCCTTGGTGCAAGTCCTTCCCGCATCCTGTTCAAGGAAATTCTGCCCAATGCAATGGGACCGATTATCGTGCTCTCCTCGCTTGGTCTTGGCACGGCCATCATTTCCGAGTCCGCATTAAGCTTTCTGGGCTTCGGCCTGCCGCCCCCAACACCAACATGGGGCTGGACACTGGCTTATGGCACCAAGTTCATCCGCGATGCGCCATGGCTTTCCATTATTTCCGGCGCCAGCATCATGATCACCGTTTTAGGGTTCAACCTGTTAGGCGATGGTTTGCGCGACATTCTCGACCCCCGTCAGCTTTCACGCGGCGGCAAAGGCTCCTCCAAATAATTCACATATGTAATACAAGTAAGGACAGATAAAATGGTCAAGCAAATCAACAAGCTGACACCTAAATTTACCACTCACGCTGACGGCAGCGATGCCACTTTGATCATGCATGAGCTGATCGGCGAACAAGACGGCCCGACCATTGGTATTTCCGGCTCCATTCACGGTAATGAAAATGCCGGTTCACAGGCAATTGTTGACCTGTTCAACATTCTCAAGACCATGCCGATCAAAGGCCGCATCTTGTTGTTGCCGGTTGCAAACCCGCGCGCCATGGCACTCAACCGCCGCTTCACACCGCTGGATGAACTAAACCTCAACCGCGAATTCCCGGGCAATGCCAATGGCTCATACAGCCAGCAGCTGGCACGCGCCATTTCCACCAATTTTCTTGAGAAAATTGACAAACATATCGATCTTCATTCCGGCACCGATCGCCCGACTGTTGATTATGTTTACATTCTCAATGATGAAGCCCTCTCCCGCTCCTTTGGTTCCAACGTGCTTTACCGTCCTGTAGAAGACAAAGAAGGCACTTCTTTTGACGGCACCACCAAAACTGTCACCATTGATCAGCGTGGTATTTCATCCGTTGTTGTCGAACTTGGCGGCGGCATTGTTGACCAGACCCCTTATGTCAAACGCGTTGTTGACGGCGTGTTGAACATGCTGCGCTTCCTCGGTACCATTGAAGGTGACGTGGTTCCTGCACCAAAACAGATCGTGGTCAATGAGATTGCCGGTATTCGCCCGACACAAGGCGGCTGGCTGGAGCCACTTTGCCCGCCGCTTGGTCAGGTGATCAAAAAAGGCGAACTACTCGGTCGCGTTGTCAGCCCGTACACTTTTGAAGTGCTGGAAGAAATCAAGCACCCATATGAAAACGGCATCATGATCCTCTCCCATTTGTCACGAAACCTCGTTGAATCCGGCGATTACGGTTTCATGGTTGGCAATATGGAAGGCGCAACCGATTAAAAAATCAGCCACCGGTGCAGGCTCTGCCATTTTTGCCCCCACTATTTTAATGGCAACCCGCACCGGTGACTGACTGAAATTATTTTAGAGCATGTATCTTAGGAACGACAAAAGAGGAGTGCGCCAGGATGACTGAAAAAGCGGACACTATGACAAACGCATCCAACCCGACATCTGCCGGGCCGGTCCTGGCGGTCAATAATCTCAATATTGAAATCCGCGGTGAAAGCGGCACTTTCACTGTCGTTTCCGATATGACCCTGTCGGTTTCTGCCGGTGAAACCGTATGTATCGTGGGTGAATCCGGCTGCGGTAAATCCATGACCGCGCTGTCCTTGCTGCGTTTGCTGCCTGAAGGCATCGACGTCACCAAGGGCGAAATTACAATCGACAATACCGACTTTTTAAAGCTCGATCAGCGCAGTGTTGAAGATTATCGCGGCGAAAAAATCGCCATGATTTTTCAAGAGCCGCTGACCGCTTTAAACCCTGTTTTGACCATCGGCGAGCAAATTGCCGAGGCTGTGCGCCAGCACCGCAAGGGCAGCAAAAAAGAAGCTTTTGCCCGCGCGGTTGAATCCTTGCGCCTTGTGCAAATGCCCGATCCCGAACGCCGCGCCCGCCAATATCCGCACGAATTATCCGGCGGTATGCGCCAGAGAGCGATGATCGCACTTGCCCTTTCCTGCGAGCCACGCATTCTGGTGGCCGACGAACCAACCACCGCTTTGGACGTCACCGTGCAAGCGCAAATTTTAGGGCTGATTTCCGACCTGCAAAAACGTCTTGGCACGGCCATGGTGATGATTACGCATGATCTGGGCGTGGTCGCCGAATTGGCTGACCGTGTGGTGGTCATGTATGCCGGACGTCGCATTGAAGAAGCCAGTGTCAACTCGCTTTTCGACAATCCGATGCATCCTTATACGCTTGGGCTATTGGGCGCAATCCCGCGCACCCATACCGGCAGCGACACACGACTTGTCGATATTCCGGGCACCGTTCCGCCGCTCTGGGCACTGCCAAAGGGCTGTGCATTTTCACCGCGCTGCACCAAAGCCACTGAGCGCTGCCATGTAGAACGCCCGCCATTTGAAGAGAAAATAACCGGCCATTATGCGGCTTGCTGGGAGGTTCAAAATGCCTGCAACTGAACATCAGGATCAGACACTCATGCCACAGCCATCACTTCTTTTAAGTGTTCAGGATTTGAAAGTTCATTTCCCGATCCGTAAAGGCGTTTTAAACCGTGTTGTGGGCGCAGTGCGGGCTGTTGACGGAGTGAGCTTTTCACTCAACCGCGGCGAAACTTTAAGTCTGGTAGGAGAATCCGGCTGCGGTAAATCCACCACCGGTTTGGCGCTGTTGGGCTTGATTAAAGCGACCGATGGCGAAGTGACCTTTGATGGTCAATCGGTCAAAGAGTTCGGAAAATCCGCCTTAAACACTTATCGCAAACGCGTCCAGATCGTGTTTCAGGATCCGTTTTCGTCGCTTAATCCGCGTCACCGCGTCCGTGATATCATTCGCGCACCACTCGATATTCATAATATCGGCACCAAACAAGAGCGGGAAGCTCGTGTCGCCGAACTGATGCAGCGCGTTGGTTTACGTCCCGATCAGGCCAATAATTATGCGCACCAGTTTTCAGGTGGTCAGCGTCAGCGTATTGGTATTGCC
>JAEWHQ010000299.1 GCA_023387715.1 Pseudomonadota bacterium
TGATGGCTGATTATGTTCTGGCCAACATGAAAGACAAAAAAGTTGCCATCGTTCACGATAAGGCAGCTTACGGTAAAGGTCTTGCGGATGCATTCAAAACCGCCATCAACAAAGGCGGCATGACCGAAGTGCATTATGATGCCGTAACACCTGGTGAAAAAGACTATAGCGCTCTCGTCACCAAGCTGAAAGCAGCTGGCGCAGAGGTCGTTTATATTGGTGGTTACCATACTGAAAGCGGCCTGCTTTCCCGCCAGCTCAAAGATGCCGGTGTGAATGTTACCATTCTGGGCGGTGAAGGTCTTTCCAACACCGAATATTGGGCTATCGGTGGCAGCTATGCCGATAACACCATCTTCACCAATGCCGCAGACGCAATGAAGAATGAAGATTCTAAAGCTGCAGCAGCAGCGCTAGCTGCAAAAAACATTCCGGCAGAAGCCTTCACCATGAATGCTTATGCAGCCGTGGAAGTTCTGGCAGCTGGTATTGCTAAAGCCGGTAAAGCAGACGACGCTGATGCCGTCAATAAAGCCATTAAAAGCGGTGACCAGATTGCAACCTCAATCGGCAAGCTCAGCTATGGCGAAACAGGCGACCTGACCTCCCCAAGCTTCTCACTTTACAAGTGGGTTGATGGCAAGATTGCCGATCTCGACTAAAACCGACCTTTAATTCTTGTAACTTCAATAGAAATAAGAATTAATCTTCACATTTAAACAAAATAAAAGGCGCTTTCTAAAAGAAGCGCCTTTTATTTTTAATTAATACTTAAAACAGTTTGACAACACCAACGAACACCTCAAAACTCAGATTATAAAAGCTTTTATACCTGTTAATACTCTACCCACTAAATCGTGGTGTTTATTCATTTAGATTAACTCTGCCTTAACCATCCTGCCATAATTTTAATGTCAGGGATTTGAGCGGATATATGAGGGCGAGCATCATGCAGCGCTATAGATTTGATGATAAAACGGTTTTGATTGAAGCTCTGGTTGAGCTGCTTAATCAAGGCGTCGAGCCGGACGAGCTGGACACAGTATTAAGCCGTATTGGTCCGGTTGACCTTGATCTGATGCACGAATGCTTGTGCGATATTTACGCCTATAACAATATCAGCATGGAAGAAGTTCATATGGCTGCCTGATCTGGCGCCGGACATTCTCTTTGCAATATTGGGTCTTTGCAGCATTGAAAGTTCTGACAGTTTAAGACCTGTCATTAATCTGTAATGATGACGCTCTATAGATAATGACAGATCAGAGATTATTTCGCTCATGACCACGGAAGTACTGGCATTCGAGTGAAATAAGCAGCGGAAGGTCGGGGAAACCCCGACCTTTTTCGCATTTTAAGGCCTGTGAAATTATGGCCTCCACGCACCCGTTTTAAAGCGGGCGCGGATAATCACGATAAACGCGCGCAATATCGCTCAAAACGTCATCGCCTAAACGAAGCTCACTGGCCGCAATATTGCTCTTTAGCTGATCCATCGATGTTGCGCCGATAATAACCGCTGTCATAAAAGGGCGACTCAAAGCAAAGGCCAGCGCCATCTGGGCAATATCAAGCCCATGCTTATCAGCAACAGCACAATATTCCCGCACGGCTTTTGAAGCATGTTCATTGTTACGCCAGAAGCCATCAATAGCGACAGTGCCGCGTGCACCTGCCGGCATAGCACCATCCAGATATTTACCGGTCAGCACACCGGCAGCAAGCGGCGAATAAGCCAGCAAGCCCACCTTCTCGTGGCGGGCAACTTCTGCCAGATCATAATCAAAATGACGCTGCAACAGGCCATATTCATTCTGAATGCTGACCATCGGCGCAAAGCCCGCTTCACGCGCCAAACGCTGCCACTGCATCACGCCCCATGCGGTTTCGTTGGAAAGACCCGTATGACGGATTTTTCCCTCTTTCACCATATCATTGAGCCCTTCAAGCGCATCAGCCATGCGCTCCAGCACGCTTTCGGTCGAATGCGCCGGATCATCGGAATAGGCATCATAATCCCATGCTGCGCCAAAATGAAAATTCGGACGGCTCGGCCAGTGAATTTGATAAAGATCGATATAATCCGTCTGCAAGCGGCGCAGGCTTGCCTCTACCGCTTCGCGAATATTCTGGCGGGTTGGTGCTGCACCATCGCGGATCCACTTTTGCCGGCCACCGCCGGAAATTTTAGAGGCTAAAATAACCTTGTCGCGCGCACCGGACTTTTTAAACCAGCTACCGATATGATTTTCGGTCTTACCAAAGCTTTCCGCCGACATCGGCACCGCATAGCCTTCGGCTGTATCAATAAAATTAATACCTTGCTCAAGCGCATAATCTAACTGGGCATGCGCATCTGCTTCACTGTTTTGAGCACCCCATGTCATCGTACCCAAACAAATTTCGGTCACTTGCAGGTCTGTACGACCCAGTTGCTTCATTTTCAAAGTTACATTCCCTGGAAGTTCAAATCTCGCCCCAAGATGTAACGTGCAAAACAATCAGGCGCTACACTCAATATCATTTTTTACAACAGGCAGCGCTTGAAGCTAAACGCTGCCTGCTATTTTCACTCAGCAACCGTGATGATGGTCGGTCTGCGCATAGGCTTTGCCAAAGCGGTTTTCTAAAAACTTGCTCAAGGCAATCTCTTCTTGTTTCACAAAACCCTTTTGCGGCAGATGACCATCAGCGAGCATGTCGAGGACAGCGCAAATAGCCGAAGCCGTGGTGATCTGAATACCGCTGCGCACCACATCACCAATCGCACGGGCATAAACCTTATTGGCATAGGTTTCCTGCACCAGACGGCCGTTTTTACGTCCGCTCACGGTCACAAAAATCACCACCACATCCTGCAATGTGGATGGCAGCGCATTTTCAAAAATATCTTTAAGCACGTCACGACGATCGCGCAGCCCCAAATCATTGAGCAGCGCTTTCATGATCGCCGCATGGCCGGGATAGCGAATCGTGCGGTAATTGAGCGTACGAACTTTGCCTTTCAGGGTTTCGCATAAAGTGCCAAGCCCGCCGGACGTATTGAAGGCTTCATAGGTCACGCCATCCAGCGAAAATTCCTCACGCTCTTCCAGCGCCGGAACCTCTGTCAGCTCGCCATCGACAATCGCCTCACATGGCTCGCAATATTCATTGATAACGCCGTCCGTGCTCCATGTCAGATTATAGTTGAGCGCATTAGATGGATATTGCGGCAAAGCACCAACCCGCATACGCACAGTGTCCAGCGTGTCAAAATGGCTGGCCAGATCATAAGCCACGATCGAGATGAAGCCGGGCGCCAGACCACATTGCGGGATGAAACAAGTCTTGGCGGTTTTAGCCAGATCTTTCACAAAACGGGTGCTGGCCACATCTTCCGTCAGATCAAGATAATGCACTTCTGCATCGGCAGCCGCTTGCGCTATGCGGGTGGTAAGATGAAAAGGTGCAGCACTTAAAACGGCGAATTTACCAGCCAGCACTTTTTTCAACTCATCCGCATTTTCAATATCAATCATGGCTGTCTTGATGCCTTTAGAGGCCTCCAGTGCATCCAGCTGCGCCTGCGAGCGGTCAATGACCGTGACAGTATAATCACCCGTTGCATTCAGAAGATCAGCAATGGTTGCCCCAATTTTACCCGCACCGACAACAACAACTTCTTTCATGACAATCTCCCTCGAATTCGTGATATGGGTTGAGGATCGCAGAGATTTTAAGCAAATAGTAGCTGCATATACGACGATATGACGTTGCCAATTTGAACAATTTGACGTAAACTTTTATCATTATGCTGACAAAAGCCGATCACACCCTGATTGCATTACTGCGTGAAAATGCACGCTCCTCCACCACCGATCTGGCAAGACGGTTAGGTGTATCGCGCACAACTGTGCAAAGCCGCCTTGAAAGACTGGAGAAATCCGGTGCAATTGAAGGCTACACGGTGCGCCTTTCACCGGCTTACGAAAAAGATTTGGTGCGTGCCCATGTGCTGCTCACATGTCTGCCAAAATTATCGCCGCAAGTGGAAGCACGCTTGCGCACGATTCTGGCCGTGCGTTCTCTCCATTCGGTCAGCGGCCATTATGACATGGCAGCGGTCGTTGAAGCTCCGTCCATCGGCGAACTGGATCAGGTGCTGGATCAGATCGGCGCATTGGAAGGGGTCGAGCGCACCATGTCGTCGATTATTTTATCAACGCGAATCGAACGCTAAAATTTAATCACTGCTCAACCGGTAATCTCATATGCACTTGCAATGCGACGCAAAAGACCTGCACGCATATATTGATTGTAATGGTCAAACCCAAGATAAAATAAGGAAGAAAATTTGGTGGAGCCAAGCGGGATCGAACCGCTGA
>JAEWHQ010000168.1 GCA_023387715.1 Pseudomonadota bacterium
GCGAAATACATGTCAGCGCGCTCATTGTCATTTCCTCCCCTGTCAAAAACAGTGGTCATTTTGAATGTGTCTAATGGTTGAAGCTCAAGCGAGAGCCGTTTAATTGCCGCGGTCTTTCCATGCTTCCAGCATTTGAAAATACCACATACCGACAGCCATACCGATATTGCCCAATGTGCGGCCAACCGGAAAGCGCCAATGTTTTACATTGGCGAAAACCTGCAAATCTCTGGTGTCGCCGCTAATGGCATTGGCCATGATTTCACCGACAATATGTGACGTGGCAATGCCATGGCCGGAATAGCCTTGCGCATAATAAACATTGTCGGTCACATTGCCGAGCTGCGGAATACGATTGACCGAAATTCCATCCATCCCGTGCCATGCAAATTCAATATCAACACCACGCAAATGCGGCAGAGTTTTTTCAATTGTCGGCCGCATGGATTCAGCCAGACCATCCGTATCACGACCGCTATAATTGGTGCCGCTGCCAAAAATCATCCGCCTGTCTGCTGTCAGACGATAATAATCCAGCACAAAACGCGTATCATAAATGGAAAAATCCTTAGGGCTTACCTTGCGCGCCATTTCTTCACTTAAGGGAGCAGTCGCAACAATGCCTAAAGAGGCCGGAAACAACATGCCCGACAGTTTGCTTTTAGCCAGTTTATGATAGCTGTTGCCTGCAATCAGCACTTTGTCGGCAGTGACCCGCCCGAAGGCCGTATGCAGCACCGGACGCTTGCCATAAATAATTTTTTCAACCGGTGTGCCTTCAAATATCTGCGCACCAAGACTGCGGGCAGCATCAGCCTCACCAAAGCACAAATTCAGTGAATGAATATGCATATTGCGCCGGTTAATCAGACCGGCATGATAAATTTCGCTGCCGACATATTCCGCCAGATCCGCACCACGTAAAAGCTGCACATCATCGCTCATGCCATGCAAATGCGCATTCTTTTCCATCTCTTCCAATTCCGGAATATGTGATGGTTTCCAAGCTGCAAATACATGACCGAATTTCAGATCGCATTGAATATTATATTTTTCGATGCGCTTACGAATAATATCATGACCGCGCCAGCGCAAATTCCACACAAATTCCGGCGCATCCTTGCCTAATGTTCGGGCAAATTCGCGCTCCATAGCTTTGTCGCCGGAAAGTGAGCCGGTAATCTGACCGCCATTACGGCCTGAAGCCCCCCAGCCAATGTGATTGGCCTCTAACACAGCCACACGCATGCCCCGTTCTGCCAGTTCAACAGCACTGGCAAGACCGGTAAAACCACCGCCAATAATGGCGACATCCACATCCAGATCACCATCCAAACGAGGAAAAGGTGCGGTTTTGTTGGCAGTTGCAGCATAATAAGAGCGCGGGTAAGATTCTGTCATGATTTATTCCTCTTAACCAATGCTCTTAGACGGATGTGCGGTATGTTTGTAATTCAAATTCCGTAATCCGCGCTGCAAATATATCTTGCTCTTGTTGTTTGCAGGCTGCAAAGGCTTCGACAAATTCCGGATGCAAGATTGTCTTCACCTTAGCGGAATTTTCAAACTGTCTGAGCGCCTCATTCCAGTCGCGTGCCAGGCATGGCAGATCCAGTTCATGCGAATTGGTGCTGACAGGGGCTGCCGGTGCCATTTTATTTTGCAGACCATAAAGTGCACCGCCCAGCATTGCCGCCAACACAATGTAAGGATTGGCATCGGCACCCGCAACGCGATGTTCAATACGGCGGCCAACACAAGGCCCCGCCGGAATACGCAGCGCACTTGTGCGGTTTTCATAGCCCCACGCCACGGTGGTTGGTGCTAGACCACCCGGACATAAACGGCGATAGGAATTTAAATGCGGCGCAAAGGCCAATGTCATTTCGGCCATACTATCCAAAAGCCCGCCAACCGCATGTTTCAGCGCATCGGAACCGGTTTCGCTGCCATCATCAAAAATATTCTGGCCATTTTTATCAATGATTGAAAAATGAACATGCATGCCGCTGCCAGCATGGAACTGGAAAGGCTTCGCCATGAAACAGGCACGGAATCCATGATTTTGTGCCGTATTGCGAATAATCTGCTTGAAAAGAATTGTATCATCAGCAGCTTTTAAAGCATCTGCCTGATGCAGCAGATTAAACTCAAACTGCCGTGGCGCACCTTCTGCGGTTGCCGCTTCCACATGAATATCACAGGCAGCAGCCCTTGCATAAATTTCATCGAGAAAAGCAGAGGTTTCTGCCAGTTCCGAGATCGAATAAATATCGTCGAAATTGCTTAACCGGTTTGTCGCATTAAAGGATGCAGGGCTTGCAGGATCGGCAGCCGGATCAAGCAGATAGAACTCCACTTCCGTTGCCACAACAGGGCGCAATTCAAGTGCAGCAAAGCGCTTGAGAATTTCCGCCAGCATATAACGTGCATCGGCATAATAAGGACTGCCGTCTTCTTTGCTCATCCATAAATGCAAAAGCGGCTGGTCTGCATCTTTTGCCCAGCCTAGATCAGATAAAACCCGCCCTGTCGGATGGCAGATGCCATCAAGATCGCCTCTTTCCATGGTCAGGCATGTGCCTGCAACGTCCGTCCCCCAAATATCCACCCCAATGGATGACATCGGCATACGGGTGCCCCCCTCAAGCGCACTGGATAATTTGGAACCCGGCAAACGCTTGCCGCGGAAAATACCATTGAGATCGCAAATAGCTGCATAGAAGGAACGCGGAACGTCAACCTCTTGAGTTGCGTTTTTGATTGCTGGCTTGGCTGCCGCTAAAATGTTCATTTCATCCCTCCGATGCAGTCTTCTTGATTAAATCCTACAGTGTAGAAATAATAACGTCAAGTAACAACTATCAGGCAATTATAAATGTTAAAACTTGTCGCTGTCACACGCGGCAAGATGGGAAAACAAGCGCGACAGATTTTAAATCCGCCACGGTTCAAATGATTAAGTTTGTAAAATGCCGCACAATCAGTGACGCAAAAACGAAGAAAATCTTCCATTCCAATGAGCTGACTAATCAGTCGCCCTGCAACTTACTTCTTTCTCTGATGCCATCGAGAAAAACCTCAACAGAGAGCGAGAAAACCGTGCTTGGTGCGAGGTCATTATAAAGCGGCATCGCTTTTTTAAGCAGCGGATAGGTCTTTTCGGGCAAATCTGCCACTTCAGCCATATCAACAGCTTCTGCCGGACGGATCAGGCCGCCGGTTTCACCCACTGCCAAACCGGTAATGCAGCCATACCATCCAAGACAAAGTGCCGGAATATCACGCTCATTGATACCCGCTTCAGTCAAAGCGCCATGCACCATTTCCATATGCAAAAAGTCGGCGTGCCCCGTATGCAAAAACTTCTGCATCAGCCAGAAACTATTGGGATAGCGCAAGGCAAGGCTACGATATTGATCGGCCAAATGGCGCATCCTGCCACGCCACGGCCTGTCAGGCGGCGCAGGACGAATTTGCCCTTCCATCCGGTCAGCCATCGCGCGCAATACGCCGTCTTTTGACTTGAAATGATAAAGGATCGACATCGGATCATAGCCCATGCGGGCTGCAAGTTTGCGAATGGTAAAACCGGAATCTCCGCCTTCTTCCATCAAAGCCAGCGCTTCTTCGGCAATCGCTTCACGCGATAAGCCACGCGCACCTTTGTTGTTTTTCAACTTAGGCCCCGTTGCGGAAGAAGGAGGAGTGCTGTCTTTTTCGCTCATGATCTGACTATAGAAGGCTCACCGGATTCTGACAAGAACCCGGTGAGCAAATGCACCTTGATTAAAATACTATAAATCAGCCGTTTAGTTAGTCTGCCAGATCCAGTTTTGGCACCGGCTTTTTAAACATCCGTGTCAGGTATAAAAGATAAGAAAACCCGACAACAACCCAGATAATCCCGACGGTAAAGGTCGTTTTGGAAAGTCCGGTCCACAGCCACACAGTCAGCAAAAAGCCAAAGCCCGGCAAGAGACCATAGCGCAGCAGGTCGCTGCCCTGTCTTTTTCCCTGGTCAAACAAATAGGTTTTAATCACTGAAAGATTGACGAAAGAAAAGGCCGCCAGCGCTCCAAAACTGATCATACTGGCAGCCAGTTCCAGATCAATTTCCAAAGCTATCAGCGAAACAATCCCGACGAAAACTGTGGCTCTTACAGGCGTTCCAAGCGCGCGATGCACAGTGCCAAACAAGGTGTAAGGCAATACACGATCACGCCCCATGGCGTAAAGAATACGCGACACACTGGCTTGCGCGGCCATGGTTGAGGCAAAGGTTCCGGTCATATAAGCGGCGGTGAAAAAGCTAACCATAAAGGCGCCGCCTGCTTTGCCCATCACATCAACCGCTGCCGCATCCGGATCAGCGAAGGTTTGCCAATCAGGAAAGATAATATGCCCTGCCCATGCTGACAGAATGAAAATCAATCCGCCCACGACAGTACACAGCATGATCGCCCGCGGAATATCACGTTTTGGACTTTTGGTTTCTTCCGACAGGGTTGATACGGCATCAAATCCAAGAAATGACAAACAGAGGATTGCAGCACCCGAAACAATAGCGCCGATTCTCATATTTTCACTGTAGAAAGGAGCCAATAAAGATGGCGCGCCCTCACGTCCTATTGAGGTAAAGAAGAGCGTAAAAAAGAAAGCTAAAAAGATTACCTGAAATCCGATGATGACGAAATTCATCCGCGCAACAACTTTAATGCCGAGAATATTCAACACTGTTACGAGTAAAATCGCACCGGTAATCCACCATGCAGCCGGAATGCCAGGGAAGTATTCCGACATATAAATGCCGATCAGAATATAGTTCAGCATGGGCAAGAAAATATAATCCAGCATCAGGGTCCAGCCGACCATAAAACCGGTACTTCCACCAAATGCATGCCTTGAATAGCTATAGGCAGACCCTGCTGCCGGCAGAACTTCAACCATGCGGCCATAGCTATATGCTGTGAAAAACATTGCCGCCAGCGTCAATACATAAGCGGCAGGCAAATGCCCTAAAGTTACTTGTGTTACAATGCCATAAGTATCAAAAACGGCCAGTGGTACCATATAGGCAAGGCCGAAAAATACGAGTGATGGCAGCCCCAGCACACGATGTAACTTATTATGCTGCGGTGCTGCTACGCCAGCAAATGTTGTTGCATCAGCATAAGTAAATGTTCGGTTTTCTGCATTGATATTTCCTCCTGGTTCAGGCCTCATGATATCCTCCCATATCGTGTTGCTTGTTAATTCAGCTGATATTTTGTGTAGAATTCCTTCTCTGAAACGGCGGTTGCAAAATATAGCTGTTTAAATTCTGGGCACTGTTGTGCCACCATGTATATTCGTCAGATCACGATACTTGCCTCCTCCAGACGCAACACGAAATCTTACGATTCAATTAGTCAATAGCGCTCATAGAAGT
>JAEWHQ010000208.1 GCA_023387715.1 Pseudomonadota bacterium
CAGCAAACCATAATAAGCGTAAAGCTGACCATAAGAGAACCAGAAGCGATCATCGGCACGGGTATCAAACCAACCGGCATGATAATTCTCGGCGCGATCTTTCAAAATCGCCGAAGTCGAGCCCAGATCATTGGCAATACGGTCAATATACTGGATCAGATTGTCAGCGCGTGCATCAAACACGGCTTCACAATTTTCCAAACGCTTGTTGAAATTACGGATATCTTTGATTGCCGAGCGATAATAGCTCGGTGTCGGTGTTTTCGGGCCAAACGGACTCAAGCCGAAATACCATGAATCTTCGGCAAACTGCATATTGCCGCGGGCTTTTTGCAAGTCACTATCGACCTGCGATGTACCACGCAGACGACCCAGATTATCAACCAGTTCAACGGTGGTGCGGCGCACAGCAGCATTGATGCCGCGCTGGAAAGAGGCTTTATTGTCAAGAAACGGGGTTCTGTCCCAATCCATTCCAAAAAAACCAGCCTTATAAAGCACCATGGATGAAATCCACGCATTCTGATTTACGTTGAAATCAGTCAGATCGGCAGTCACTTCAGCAATCGCCGAAATCGCGCAAGACTTTTCACTCAACGGCAAGTTTACCGCCTGCATCGGCATGCTTGTTGTGTCCGGCTTTGGTTCATCCGCTGTATCGGTTGGTGTCGTTTCTAAAGTTGTCTCAGATGTGGTATCTGCACCTTCTTCCGGCTTAACCGGCTCAGTCACCGGAGTTCCAGGTGCCGGCTGAATTAAAGGTGTGATCGTCTTATTGATCTTTTCGCCCGGTGTGGTTGCCGTCTGATAGGTATATTTTGACGGATAGTCGGGATCAAAATTTGTCCAGACTTGGGTCTGCCAGATAAAATAGCCGTAGAGGAACACAATACCGAGCACCACAACGCCGATACCAGCTTTCCAGAGCAGGCCAAGGCGCAAATAAAGCCGCCACAGCGCACCAAGCGGCACTGCAATCACCCGACCAATCGCTGCCAGCAAGCGCCAGATGAAAGAAACGACGCCGACAATACCATTCCACATACTGCTTCTTCCCTCTTTAACGCCACGCTCAGGCTAAACAGCCAAGCCTTTTATCAAGCACTTAAATCTGCTCACAATTTCTATGTGAGCATTATATCTTTACATGCAATTGAAATAGAAACTAATTCCGTTTTCAACAAGCAGCGTCATTAAAATAACTCGGAAATAACCGGAAAATGAATGTTTTCTCAATAAAAACTTGCGATTGTGCGCTTAATCCGTAACATCGTCCCTGTTTTCGCAAGCCTTTGTGCGGATGCAGTCCTTGCATTCGCGGGCAATCCATCTGTTTTCAGCGCGCGTTTATTCTGCGTGTAAAACAGGAACATTTCCGTTTTAGGGTTAAATCCCTCGTAGAACTAAAGCAATTCATCTGTTATTTGCTAATCAAACGGAACCGGGAAAAATTAAATTGAAAAACCGGACAATGGAGAGATTAACAATGAAATCCGTAACTGACTATGCAGTGTCGCTCGGCCTGTGCGCAATCGCCGTTACCAGCCTGATGCCGGCCCACGCAGCACTTGCAGCCGAACCAGCCAGTTGCTCGACCATACGTTTTTCCGATGTGGGTTGGACGGACATTACCTCCACCACAGCAGTGACAACCGAAATCCTCAAAACCCTCGGCTATAAACCTGAATTGAAGGTTTTATCCGTACCCGTCACCTATGCGTCTTTGAGCAAAAAAGACATTGATGTGTTCCTTGGCTACTGGAACCCGTCCATGACCGCAGATTTGCAGCCATATCTTGACGATAAAACTGTTGAAACTCTGCGTGTGAACCTGACCGGCGCCAAATATACGCTGGCTGTGCCACAGGCAACTTATGATGCAGGTCTGAAAGACTTCTCAGATATCGCCAAGTTTAAAGACGAGCTTGACGGCAAAATTTATGGCATTGAGCCGGGCAATGACGGCAACCGCCTTATTCTCGATATGATTGAGAAAAATGCCTTTGATCTGAAATCCTTCTCACTGGCAGAATCATCCGAGCAAGGCATGCTGGCGCAGGTAGCCAAAAACATCAAAAACAAAAAGCCGATTGTCTTTCTTGGATGGGAACCACATCCGATGAACAGCAATTTTGACATGGTGTATCTGACCGGCGGCGATGATTTCTTTGGCCCTGATCTTGGCGGCGCAACTGTTGAAACCAATATCCGTGCCGGCTACGCTGAGGAATGCCCGAATGTCGGCAAATTCCTCACCAATCTGGAATTCCAGCTTGATATGGAAAATCAGATCATGGGCAAAATCCTTGATGATGGTGAAGATCCGGCCAAGGCTGCCAAAGCATGGATTAAGGCTAATCCGGCTTCACTCGACAAATGGCTTGATGGCGTCACCACTGTTGACGGCAAAGATGGTTTGGAAGCTGCCAAAGCGGCATTCGGTCTTTAAGTTAAATTATAGGATTGCAGGCGGGGTGCATTTTTGCTTTAACCCCGCCGTTTTCAATTATCGTTTAAGCTTTATTTTCATTAAAACGCAGCAGGAGACATTTCGTTGGACTGGCTGACGGACAATAAAATTCCGGTGGGTCGTACCGCCAAAACAGTCGTAGACTGGCTCACAAATAATCTGAGCGGTCTGTTTGATGCACTTGCAGCAGTGATGCAAACACTGATTGATGGTTTGCTTTTTGCACTCAAAGCACCGCATCCTTTCATTCTGATTGCCATTTTTGCACTCATCGCATGGGGGCTGCAACGCCGTATTACCGTGGCAGTGCTGACAGTGCTCGGCTTTCTTTTCATCCTCAACCAAGGCTATTGGGATCAAACCTTAGAGACACTCACCCTTGTGCTCTCGGCCTGTTTCTTATGCATGCTGATCGGTGTGCCGCTTGGCATTGCTGCCGCGCATCGCCCGACACTTTACGCCTTCATGCGCCCTGTGCTTGATCTGATGCAGACATTGCCGACATTCGTCTATCTTATTCCGGCAATTGTGTTTTTCGGCATTGGCATGGTGCCGGGTCTTTTGGCGACAGCCATTTTCGTACTGCCCGCCCCGATCCGCCTCACCCATTTAGGCATTTCATCCACACCGGAACATCTGATTGAAGCCGGTGAAGCTTTTGGTGCTACAAGACGTCAATTGCTATGGAAAATTGAACTGCCATACGC
>JAEWHQ010000221.1 GCA_023387715.1 Pseudomonadota bacterium
TCCCTGCACGGCTCACGGGTTTTTTAACAGTTATCGCAGTTTTGGTAACCCGTGGTTTGGCACAGGCGAAAAATTGTTGGCATGTGATGTGGCGTGATGCTGGTTCGCACCGCTCGCCCAATGCCGGTTGGCCGGAAAGTGCATTTGCGGCAGCCCTTGGCTTGGCGCTGGCAGGGCCACGCCATTATTATGGCAAACTGGTTGCAAGCCCGACCCTTAATGCGGGAGGGCGCAGAGAGGCAAATGCGGATGATATCGCAGCCGCAGTGACGCTTTTCTGGCACACAATGACGGTGATGGGCATTGCAATTGGTGCAGCAGCGCTTGTCGCTTGGTTGGTTTAATTTTCAACCGGCGCGAAACTTTGTCCGTTAAAACGATGTAACCGGTTTGGATTGTCGCTGCGCATGCCGTTTTGTTTAAAGTGAATAGTACCAAGAACGGTTTCAAAGGCAGTGGAGGTTAAAATCTCTGCTATCGGGACAAGCTTTGCTTGTGCCTGTGCAATGGCCTGATCGGCTATTTGCAGTGAGGCAAAACCGGCAGTCAGTGTGGTTTCGACAATTTCGCCTTGCGCGAGCATATCCTGCTTGAAGTTCTGCGCCGATTTCAGATTGTCCGGCGAGAGCGGAGCAACCATATAAGTATCAGCGGAAAGCTTGATGTCAGGCGCTGCTGCATTAAAAAGTGAACCACCGGCAATAATCAGCGGATAGTTGAGTGATTGAGCGCTGTGCGCAATCGCTGCTGCATCATCGGCTTGTCCGCCAACAAAAACATGGCTGGCACCTGCACGGCGCAAACGCGAGACCAGAGCACTTTGATTATCAAGGCCGGGGCGATAGGTGTCGGTAAAGACAGGTTCGAGCTGTTGCTCTTTCAGCGCGTGCAAGACACCTGCTGCCAGTTCACGCCCTTCAATCGTTCCATCATCAATGACGGCGAAAGCTTCTTGCTTCCAAAGGCTGCCAAGGGCTGAGCCAATAGCGGCAATTTCTTTGTCCATGCCGGTGCTGAGACGGAAAACCGGCGGTGAAACCGGCTTTCTTTTTTCCGTCAATGTGCGCTCCTGCACACCGCTGCTGAGAACGGGAATGTGGTTTTGTTGTAACAGCGGTAGTGCTGCTTCCAATGCTTCGCTGCATAAAAAGCCTGTAACCAGACTAACATTTTCTTTAATAAAAATATCTGCGGCTTGTTTTCCGCCTTCAGCCGAGCAAGAATCATCTGCAATGATCAGTGAGGCTGTATTTGAGTGAGCTTGCTTGGCGCCTTTGATCAATTGTTCGCCGAGCATTGAAAAAGAACCGGATAAAGGAGCCGCAACGCCGATTTTATTTTCATCGGCGCGTGCAGACGCTGCCACATGAAATGTTGCAGACAGAAAACTCACTATTATCAGGGCTTTTGCAGAGCCGGACATCATGGTGGAACGATCTTGTTTAAAGCGATTGAAAACTCGAAAATAACATAAATGTGGGTAGCGGTTTAAGACGCTTCGTGCAATGCCTCATGTAAAATAACAAGAAACATCTTGCTCAATTGGTATGGATTGCCGTATTGAGCGGTGTAAATTGAACGCATATTGATATATTCAGGGTGAAAACGTGCAAAGCGTGAAGGGAACAGGTCTGGAAAGTACCGCAGTCGAACCGCAGGCATATCGCAATGCGATGAGCCATTTTGCCGGTGCCGTACAATTGGTGACAACAGATGGTGAGGCTGGCAGACGTGGTCTTACCCTGACGGCCTGCTGTTCTGTTTCGGATAATCCGGCAACTGTGCTGGTTTGTTTGCAGAAGATGCATGAATATAACAAGCTGTTCATAGAAAATGGTGTTTTTGCCATCAATACATTGTCAGCAGCCCATCAGAAATTATCGGATGCTTTTTCTGGACGTTTTCAGATGTCGCAGGATGAGCGTTTTGATTTGGGGGAATGGCAGACATTGGTAACCGGTGCGCCGGTTTTAACCGATGCGCTGGCTTCGTTTGATTGCCGTATCACCAGTGTTCAGGATCACTCCACGCATTATGTGGTGTTTGGCGAAGTTGTTGGTGTTTCGCAAAAAACCGATGAAGAAGCGCTGATTTATCTTAATCGCCGCTATCATACGCTGCCGCTTTAAGTAAAAGAGGGTTGCAACATATTTCGGGGGGAGGTCAGGCCGTGGCAAGATTTTTAAAACGCAGCACTTTGCTGGCAGCATTGATCAGTGCCGGTCTGGTGCATATGGCATCTGCCGCAGCTTTACCTGCCTATAAGGATGAGTTTTTCGCTTATCCCGCAGTTATTTCTTCTAAAGATAACGGCGCTTATCAGGTCATCGATTATGATGAGATGCGCGATATTAATGGCCGTGATGCTATTCCTGAAAAGCGCGTTAAAGATGATTATGTCAGCTTGCGCGCGCGTGCCAATCAGCATGATCTGGTGTTTAAAACCGAAGCCGGCAACGTCAAGGCCATGGCGGCGGGTAAGCTGAAAAATGCGTCTTTTATTGTTATTTATTTGCACGGACGTGGTGGCAATCGCCATCAGGGCATGAATGATTTTACCTTTGGTGGTAATTTTAACCGCGTCAAATATCTGACAAGCCAGAATGGCGGGCTTTATGTCACGCCGGAATTTAAAGATTTTGCCGATCAGGGCGAAACACAGATTGCAGCTTTAATTGCCGCTCTCAAATCACAATCACCATCGGCGCAGCTGGTTTTATCCTGCGGTTCGGCAGGTGGTGCCTTGTGCTGGCGCATTGCTGCCAATGAACAGGCTGCTTCCCATTTAAACGGTTTGGTACTGCTTGGCTCTTTATGGGATGACGGCTATTTAAAAACGGCCAGCTTTAAGCGTCGTTTGCCGGTTTTCTTAGCGCATGGCAGTCGTGATCCGGTTTTTGCTGTTGCTGATATGGAAGCTTTTTATCAAAAGCTGAAAAAATCGGGTGGTAATTATCCGGTGCAATTTCGTCGCTTTGAAAGCGGCAATCACGGCACACCGATCCGGATGGCGGATTGGCGTGAAATTTTAAACTGGATTTTGAAATAAAGAGGCAATCAGCTGTGCAGTTTTGCATTAAATATTGCGCTGTGACCTTCCTGCCACTCGACAATTCCAGAAAAGCGAATAGTTATTTCAGTTAAATTTTGCCCCCTTCAGTCTATGTGAGGAATGCTATGCTTGGTCGCGCCCGCACCGGAACCCGCTTTATTTTATTGGCGATGATCGCGCCATTGGTTGCAGCTTGTACTACAACAACCGCACCTAAAGGAACGACAGATGCAACAACGACTAAGGCTCAGATGCCTATTTCCGGCTCAGCTTCTTCATCCGGTTTTTTTGCACCAGTGACCAAATATGTTGAGCCATCACTGGCTGACCCTTGCATCACTGCTGCTGCTAATAAATATTTCCTGCCTGAAAAAGTAATTTCGGCAGTTGATTCACGCTCCGGTGCTGCTGGCGGAACTGATGTTATTTTGAAAGTGGACTTACGCAGCGCTGTTTGCTCTGTCACCGCAAAAGGCACTGTTCGCTCTGTTGTTGATACAACACCAATGAGTGCTGATCAGGCTGCTGCCAATGCTGCTGCCGCAGCAGCTGCTGCCAATAAGGCGCCTGCTAAGAAGGCTGAAGTTGTAAAAGCTTCGGCTAAAGGTAAGACAAAAGCCAAAGCAAAATAAGATAAGTTTGACCTTATAGAAAAGGCAGGGAATTCCCTGCCTTTTTTGTATCTGCGATTTATTTAAAGTCTTGAGGGCGATGTTCGTCGCCATACCAGCGCGGTGTATAGGTCCATTTTTGCCCCATGGCGCGGTCAAATGTTCGTGTCAGACTGGAGCCGACCAGCACAACTGTGCGCATATCCACCATATCGGAATGCAATTCACTAAGGGTGGTATGGCGTAAGCTTTCCGCAGGGCGTCCGATATCGCGTGCCAATATAACAGGTGTTTCCGGTGCTCGCAGCTGGCGCAATTTTTCAATTGCTTGACCCAATTGATGCGGGCGTGCCTTGGAAACAGGGTTGTAAAACGCCATGACCATATCGGCCAAAGCAGCATGATGGATGCGGTTTTCAATCACGCTCCACGGCTTTAAATTATCCGAGAGCGAAATGATGCAGAAATCATGCCCCAATGGTGCGCCGGCCTTGGCCGCTGCCGACATGGCGGCTGAAATGCCGGGCTGAATGACCAGATCAACCGCGTGCCAGCTTGGATTGTCGCTTTGGTCAAGCGCTTCCATTACGGCTGTCGCCATAGCAAAAACGCCCGGATCGCCGGAGGAGACCATCACCACAGAGCGCCCTGATGCCGCCAGTTCAAAAGCATGACGGGCACGCTGCATTTCTTCGCGGTTGTCGGTTGCATAAATGCGCTGATCGTCGCGCAAGGTTCCGGCCATTTTGATGTAGGTTTCATAGCCAAGTAAATCTTGCGCTTGGGCAAGCTCGGCTAAAACTGCAGGCGTGGTGAATTGCTTGTCACCGGGCCCTAAGCCAATGACGCTGAGACGACCGCGCGGACGACCGCACAAGACGATATCTTGCGGTGTGTCAGCGATTGCGATTGTCACTTGGGTTTCTTCAATCAGCCTGACGGGTTCATCGACACTAAGCGGGGTAAGCGCACCCTCTGTTTCGACAAAGCGTAATGGCAAGCCGGATTGCTCAGCAAAGAGACGAATATCGTCATTGTTGCAATCATGTTCATGGGCAAGGATCAGCGCTAATGAGGCCGATGCCAATCCGGCATTTGCCAAGATGTTTGCCACATTGTCATGCAAATCTGCACATGGTTTTTCGATGCCAATGACGATGGTGCGCGGGTGATAAAC
>JAEWHQ010000251.1 GCA_023387715.1 Pseudomonadota bacterium
GCTGCCAATTATGCGCCGGAAGACAGCGACATCCGCCTGATGGTTGAGCGTGAAGACGATGAAATTGTTTTCAGCGTGCAGGATGAAGGTCCGGGCATGCCGCGCGAAGTGCTTGATAGTGTTTTCCAACGCTTCCAGTCCCACAATAATGGTGGCCGCAAACGCGGTGCTGGCCTTGGCCTGTCCATTGTCAAAAGCTTTGTTGAGCTTCATGGCGGCGCAGTTCACATTCAAACCGCCAGCAATAGCGGCACCACAGTCACCTGCCGTTTTCCAATCGAAGCGCGCAGTTTCCGCGCCGCAGCTGAATAAATCATGTCCGCATCAGAAGTTTTTGAAATCCGCCTGCCCGATGAAGCAGCCACCATCGCTTTGGGCGAAGATCTGGCACTGGCGCTTAACCGCGGCGACTTAGTTACATTATCCGGCGATTTAGGCGCGGGAAAATCATCACTCGCACGCGCGCTCATTCGCACCATCGCCAATGATGAATTTTACGAAGTTCCAAGCCCGACTTTCACCCTCGTGCAGACCTATGATGAATTGCGCCTGCCCATCGCGCATGCCGATCTTTATCGCTTGTCTGGTGGCGATGAGCTTGATGAACTGGGCTTTGACGAATTTTTGCAAGATGGCGCTGTGCTGGTTGAATGGCCGGAACAGGCTGACGGCATGTTGAGCATACCTGCCTTTGCCATTGAATTGCGCCATCCGGCAACCGGAGAACAAGGCCGTCTTGTTACCATTACCGCGCAAACAAATGCTGCCAAACGCTTTACCCGCTCCCGCGCAATCCGCGCATTTTTAGAAGAGCATAAGCGCCAGTTCAATGCGCAGCCAGCCAAACGTCGCTATTTGCTCGGTGATGCGTCACCCCGCGCCTATGAAACAGTATCTTCAGATTTTGGCACCGAAATCCTAATGAACGCGCCTGAACTTAACAACGAACCTTTATTGCCGAATGGCAAAACCTATCGCAAAACTGCGCATATTGCTGAAAGCTGTATTCCGTTTTCCGCCATCGACAAATTGATCAAGGCTCAAGGTTTTCGCGTACCAGAAATCTATGCCGAAGATTTAGCTAATGGCTTCATTTTGATGGAGCATTTAGGCATTGATGGTGTGCTGGATGCGAACCGTCAGCCTATTGGCGAGCGTTATTTAGAAGCCGCTCGTTTCTTAGCGCATTTCCATCAGGTTGAATGGCCGTTAAGCGTTAAGGTCACAGGTTGCGATGATTATCAATTTGCACCATTTGACCGCGATGCGATGATGATCGAAGTGGATTTACTGTGTTCGTGGTATTTGCCGCGCATCACCGGCAAACAACCCGATGAAGCACAAAAACAATCCTATCACGCTGCGTGGGACGAGGTTTTTCTAAAACTCGCAAAGGCTGAAAAGAGCTTGTTGCTGCGCGATTATCATTCGCCAAATCTCTTTTGGTTTGAAGATAAAACCGGCATTGACCGCATCGGCATGATTGATTTTCAAGATGCTATGAATGGCCCTGCCGCTTATGATCTGGCGTCATTAGCACTTGATGCGCGTGTAACCATTGCAGCCGAGCTTGAACAACAGATCATTGCCGCCTATTGCGAAACCCGCAAAAGCTTGGATAAAGCCTTTGATGAGGCCGCCTTCATGAGCGCTTATGCGATTATGGGGGCGCAGCGTAATTCCAAAATCCTTGGCATTTTTGTGCGTCTGGATGAGCGCGACGGCAAACCACATTATTTGGCACATCTGCCGCGTATTCAGGATTATTTGCGCCGTGTCCTCACCCACCCCGATTTAAAACCGGTGGCGGACTGGTACGAAAAATATGGTTTGCTTACGGAGAAAAAACCATGAACCATCTGAAAAAAGCAATGGTTCTGGCAGCGGGTTTAGGCAAGAGAATGCGCCCGATCACCGACGCGATCCCAAAGCCAATGGTCAAAGTTTCCGGTAAAACACTGATTGATTATGGCTTGGATTCACTTGTTGAAGCAGGTGTCGGCCAAGCCGTGGTTAATGTGCATTATCTGGCCGACATTTTAGAAAAGCACCTGGAAAACCGCCACAATATAGCAATCAGCATTTCAGATGAACGCGCTGAACTGCTTGATTCCGCAGGTGGCATTATCAATGCCTTGCCTCTCCTCGGGAGTGAAGCTTTTTACATCCTCAATGCGGATACATTCTGGGTTGACCAGCAAGGCGAGCCTGCCAATTTGCTAAAAATGGCAGAGGCTTTTGATGAAACCCGCATGGATATTTTGCTGATGGTTGCCCGCCTTGATCAGGCAACCGGTTATGACGGCAAAGGCGATTTTACCCTGACACCGGAAGCCCGGCTTTTGCGTCGTCAGGACAATGATCCGCAACCGGTTATTTATGCCGGTGCCGCGATTATTCACCCGCGCATTTTCAAAGATGCCGAGGCAGGTGTTTCCTCGCTCAACCGCTATTTCGACCATGCCATTGCGAATAAACGTCTATATGCTATGCCGATGCATGGCCATTGGATAACGGTCGGCACACCCGATGCGATTGCCGATGCAGAAAAGGCGCTTGCAGCCCTGAACTAAAGCCGGACTGACAAAGAAGGAGAAGAGAAAAGAATGAGCACCCAAACCCCGCACATCTTTTCCATTCCGCCCGGCACGCCCTTTCTGCCAAGCTTTGTCGATGCCTTGTTACAAGGTAAAATCATCAAAGGCTTTCCGGCTGATCCAAGCGATCCTTTAGCACTGGCCAAGGCCACCATCTATGTGCCGACACGCCGTGCGGCGCGTAGTCTGCGCTCACTTCTCGTTGAAAAAAGCCATGCGCGTTCGGCGATCCTGCCTTCTATCCGTGCGCTTGGTGATGTCGATGAAGATGCAGTCTTCTTTGATGCAGATGCGCGGGAATTTCTGCAACTCGACCCGCCGATCAACAAGGCTGAACGCTTACTTTTGCTCACCCGTCTGATCAAGCCGTGGCGCGAGAGCCTGCCTGAACATGTGCGCGCCCTTTTTGGCGTTGAAGATGTTTCAGTGCCAACCACCACCGCCGATGCCATCTGGCTGGCGCGTGATCTGGCCAATCTGATGGATCAGGTCGAAACTGAAAGTGCCGATTGGGAAGAGCTGAAACTCATCGCGCCTGATGAACTTGCCGATTGGTGGCGGGTAACATTAAGCTTTCTGGAAATCGTCACCACGCTTTGGCCGGAAGTTTTGAAAGAGCGCGGTGTTACCAATCCCGCTGCCTATCGTAATCGCCTGATTGAAATCGAAACCGATCGGCTTAAACGTTTTCCACCCGATGGCCCTGTGATTGCTGCCGGTACGACCGGTTCTATTCCGGCCACTGCCGAACTGATTGCAACCATTGCCAAACTGCCGCAAGGCGCACTTGTGCTACCCGGCCTTGACCGCGACCTTGATGATGCCGCCTGGCACATTTTAGGCAGGCCTGAACAAAACCCATCCACTTTCGGCCATCCGCAATATGGTTTTTATCAGTTGCTCACCCGCATGAGCACCAATCGCGATGGGGTTGAACACCTCCCCGATCATTCACCTGAAAAACGGACGTTAGAGCGCATTGCAGCTGAAGCTTTGCGGCCGGCAGAAAGCACCGAACATTGGCGTGATCTCTTGCAACAGCCGGATATGACGATTGAGCATCGTTTGGCGGCTACACGTCAGATTGATCTGATTGAAGCCGCCAATGAGCGCGAAGAAGCTTTAAGCGTTGCCTGTGCTTTACGTGAAGCCATCAGTGATCCAACCAAAACCGCAGCCCTTGTCACCGCCGACCGTAATCTGGCGCGCCGTGTGGCCGCAGAGCTTGCTCGTTTTGGCATCGAAGCCGATGATTCCGGCGGGCGTTTTTTACGCGATGCCGAACCTGTCACCCTCATGCGGCTGGTGATTGAAACCGTCTTTAATCCGGGCGATCCGGTGGCACTGCTGGCATTGCTGAAACACCCACTGACAAAGCTTGGCAAACCCCGCATCGAGCGCCGCTTAGCCGCAGAAGCGCTGGAACTGATTGCCTTTCGCGGCGGCACAGGCCGCGCTTCCATTGCTGAATTGCCTGATTTCTTTGAAGGTAAACTCACCGAAGGGCTGAATGCCAACCGCAAGCCTTTATGGATTGATCTGACGGTTGAAGAACAGATCACAAATGCGCGGGCTTTGTGTGAAGAACTCTCGCAAGCGGTTAAACCACTGGCTGATTTCACCAAAAGTGCCGGTCAGCACACGGATATGGCGGCGATTGTACGTGCAAGCGTGGAGGTGCTTGAAACACTTGCGCGTGATGAGCAGGGAAATGTCGGCGCACTTTATTCCGGCGAGGCAGGTGAACAATTTGCCTCTCTTTTGCGTAATCTGATTGCCACAGAAGCCGAGCTGGAATTTGAAACCATTGAATGGCCGGCCGTTTTTGAAGCATTGATTTCCGGCGAAACTGTCAAACCGCGTCCGGGTGGTAATCCTCGGCTATTCATCTGGGGTGCGCTGGAAGCCCGCCTGCAAACCATTGATACGGTGATTATCGGTGGCCTCAATGAAGGCAGCTGGCCGTCCAAAACCCGCAATGATCCTTTCATGTCGCGCCCGATGAAAGCGCAGATCGCATTGGAGCCGCCGGAACGGCGCACCGGCCTTGCCGCTCATGATTTCCAGATGGCTTTGGGCATGGATCACGTCGTGCTTTCACGCGCTGATCGCACCGACAATGCACCCACCGTGCCTTCACGCTGGCTGCAACGCCTGCAAACTGTGCTTGGCAATGAAGTGACTGACACTATGCGCCAGCGCGGGGCACGCTTTTTGCATTGGGCGCGTGAAATCGACCGCTCTACGGATGTGCCTTTCGTTAAACGTCCAGAGCCGAAGCCGCCGGTTGAAGCGCGGCCAACGCATTTCTCGGTTACCGATATTGAAACATTGCGACGCGACCCATATGCGATTTATGCGCGTAAAATCCTGAAACTGAACCCGCTTGATCCGCTGATCCGTGATCCGGGGCCTGCCGAGCGCGGCACGCTGTTTCATGATATTATCGGTCACTTCACCCAATCCGGTTTTGATGTCATGGCGGGCGAAGCCCATCAAAATCTGATCGAAATCGGCCGTCAGTTTTTTGCCGATGCCGATTTGCCGATTGAGATCGAAGCTGTCTGGTGGCCTCGCTTTGAAGCTTTGGTGCCGGAGTTTTTAAACTGGGAGCGTGATCGCAACTACAATGTCAAAACGCGCCATGCCGAAATCGCCTCGAAAAAACGCGAAATCGGCTCGCTCGGCATCACGCTTTCAGGCCGTGCCGACCGTGTTGATGTGATGCAGGACGGCACTACTGAAATCATTGACTTTAAAACCGGTTCCACGCCCTCGCCTAAACAGGCACATATTTTGCTGTCCCCGCAGCTGGCACTGGAAGCAGCCCTGCAAGCGCGCGGTGCTTTTGAAGAAGTGGGGGAAATACCGGCCTCTGATCTTCTATATGTGCGTCTTAAAGCCAATGGCGCGGTTGTGCCGGAATCCATTTTGAAAATCAGCCGGCCGGAGCCAAGCCAGAAAACCGCCCCCGAAATTGGCGAGGAAGCATGGCGCAGGTTAGAAGAATTGCTGAGCGACTATAAGAGCCAGACCAAGGGCTATTTATCCCGCGCCCTGCCGTTTCGTGAAACCGATCTCACCGGCGATTATGACCATCTCGCCCGTGTATTGGAATGGTCTGCCGGTGGCGCTGATGGCGGTGAAGGATCAAGCGAATGAAACAGCCTTTGAACATTCCGCCGGAAACAATTTTGGCGCAGAGCAAAGCTGCCAATCCGTTTGACAGTGTCTGGGTTTCGGCCAATGCCGGTTCCGGCAAAACGCATGTCTTGACCGAGCGTGTTATTCGTCTCTTGCTGGAAGGCACAGACCCTTCCAAAATCCTTTGCCTGACCTACACCAAAGCAGCAGCTGCGGTGATGCAGAACCGCGTTTTCTCACGGCTTTCCGATTGGGCGATGCTGGATGATGCGCAACTGGCAAAAGTGCTGGAAAAACTGGAAGGGCAAAGCCCCTCCAATGCCCGCCTGAATGTGGCGCGCCGTCTGTTTGCCCGTGCGCTGGAAACGCCAGGTGGTTTGAAAATTCAGACCATTCACGCATTTTGCGAAGCGATCCTGCATCAGTTTCCATTGGAAGCCAATATTGCCGGCCACTTTGAAATGCTCGACGATTTGATGCAGGCAGCGCTCATCGCTGAAGCGCGTCGTCAATTGCTGGAAACAGCGCATAATGGCGGCAATTTGATTTTGGCTGAAGCCTTCACGCAGGTGCTTGATGCAGCAGGTGAGTTTGGCCTGCAAAACCTGCTCGATGAAGCCATCTGGCAGCGCCACGGTTTGCAAGAGTTTTTGACGGCTCTTGGCGTGGCATCAGAGCGCGAAGCTGCCTTACGCAGCATCTTCCGTTTTGAGCCTCATGAGACAGAAGCGACCATTCTTAATGACCAATTGCCGATATTGGAGTTTGAGGAAGATGTGCTTGATCTCATCCTTTCTATCCCGAAAGGAGCAGCACGCGCACAGGATTTTGCCCTGCAACTAAAACAGCTGCGCAAAGTGGAAACTTTGCGCGACAAGCAGGACGTGCTCACGGAAGCATTTTTGAAAAAGACCGACGGCATGCCGAAAGC
>JAEWHQ010000268.1 GCA_023387715.1 Pseudomonadota bacterium
GTTCATGACTGAGCGAAGCCAGCGCGTGACTGCGTGAGACAGCCATGTCTTGCAAGTCGGCCTGTGCTTGCGCCAGCTCTTTCAGCTGGTTCATCTGTTCGTCACTGGCAATAGCAGTTAAATAAACCAAGTTTTCCGCATGGACGTTTTGCAGCAAAGCGCCATGAATACGGAAATAGTGATGCTCAACGCTTGGACTTTGGTCATCCCGCGTCACCACAGTTCGGATGCGGACATGACATGCTCTATTACTGATATCACGCTGATGGCGGAGATCTGCCATCAATTGCAGATAATAGATGCGATCCGAAACATGGATGCGATCCAGCAATAAAGTGCCGATAAGCACATCACGGCTCACACCCAGCATCTGTGACGAATGATCGGAAATCTCCGTAATTACACCATCCAGATCAAGCTGGAACCCCAAACCGCCAAAGGCTTTTTCCATCAAAGCAGTTTGGTCAAGTGCCGGTGAACGTTGCGTGCGCCCGCGCTCAGCTAAATTATCACGAAGCAGCACACAGCTTTTCATCGCTGTTTGCACATTCTTCATCCAATTTTTAAGCACTGAACCCAACTGGTCACACTCACTAAGGCTGATGATCATAAGGCTTGCTTGATGATTCCCATCATCAAACAGTCCTTGTTCATTATGCACCATGACGTGCAGCCTTTAATGAAAGGATAAAAATCAGCCTGATCCGCTTAGATACAGGGGCTTTTCTTGCCCAAAACACCAGTCTTTTAGGACTATGGTAAACGGAGCGTTTACCCCTCAACTATAATTGCTAAAAAACTGCAATATCCGGCAATTATAGCCATTACACGGATTCACGATAATTAAAGAAAATTGCCCTTATAACAGTAAATCTGAGATAAAATGGAGAGATGAAGCAAGGTTTCAAAAGCAAAATGCCAGTCTATCACGATAAGGGCATATTCAGGCTTTACGCAAACACTTCATCTTCTGCACTGACCATAGAGGCATGATAACATAATGATACGGTTCATTCTTAAATCCGTGTTCTGGCTGTCACTGGCCTTTATCGTCATGCCAAAAATCCTCAACCACGATACGGATAATAATGCGCAACGTGAGAATGCTAGAATCTCACTACCCCCTCAAGACAAGATCGATGACATCATTACCGCCAGCCAAACCGCGGCTGAAGTCGGCGGTTTCTGCTATAATAATCCGGCATTGTGCATTGAGGGCAAAAACATCTTGTCAGCCGCCGGTTCAGGTTTGCTTGACAGCAGCGGCAAACTGCTTGATTTTTTAAGTGATCAGTTTGGTGGTGAGAAAGCACAAGAAACGCCTGCACGCATGGATGCGACACATCATTCGTCGCAACCGGCCACCAATTCCGCGCCTTTACCGCGCCAGCGTCCTTAAAAAGCAATAAAATAAACTGCCGTTCTGTGGTGACGGATACATATGTCTGCGCTATACAAGGCAGCATTCGTTGCATATTTAAAGTGCAAGAATATATTTACGTGTATAATTTACACCAAAGGCAAGACGACCAAGATTATGACTGACAGCAAAATCGACAGCATTATTTCCGACTTCGAATTTCTGGATGATTGGGAAGACCGTTATCGTTATGTGATTGATCTGGGCAAAGATCTGGCACCCTACCCGGATGATGCCAGAGGTTCAGATTATAAAGTACAAGGCTGTGTCAGTCAGGTTTGGCTCAAATTATTGCCGCATGAAGGCACTGATCCGGTGCTTGAGTTTTTAGGCGATTCCGATGCGCATATTGTGCGCGGGCTTGTTGCACTTGTTTTGGCATTTTATGAAGGCAAGCGCGCTTCCGAAATCATCAAAACAGATCCGGAAGAGCTGCTGAAAACATTGGGGCTTGATGAGCATCTCACCCCGCAGCGTTCTAATGGTTTGCGTGCAATGATCACGCGTATTCGTGCCGAAGCACAAGAAACATTGCACTAATTCAATCTATAAAGCGGGGCGATAATCATGCGTCCCCCAATGCAAAATGCCTGAAGATGCCCGGCCTTTGGCGACCGGATGATAATGCCTATGCAACATCGACAATCCGGTTTTAATCATCATCTTGGCTGAGCGTGCCGGCCATAAACGCTCTGCCTCTACCTGACTGACTGTTTTTAAAAAGCAGCAAATATCTACCAATGCGCCACTTAACTCCGACCCCACAGCATCCAGTGCCTTTTCCACACGAAGCCGTGCCGATAATGCGCCATCACTAAGCTCCACGCCCCCATGTGATGCTCCGCGACTATGGCTATTTACATTCGCTTCCCAGTTTGCCGTGATACGTGGTATCATAGAGCCACGGGTAAAATCCGAACGTAAACGCTCACCGGCATTAAATTCTGCCTCGGTCAGAAAACTTTGCCCCGACGATGTTTTCATCCGGTAAAGCACCGCCAACGGCGATTCAGCCAGATTGACTTTAATTATCTTGGCCTTGCCAGTATTTTGCGAACAAATATCAGCTATATTTTTGTTCTTCTGCAATTTGATATAATCGGCGCCTTGCGGACTTAGACTAAGCTGCTGTTCTTTATCGATCAGCAAATAGCCTTCTCTGGCAAGTTCAACCAAGCATTCTTGCGAAACAGAGACAGCACCGTGGGCAGAGTTTAAAATCATCATATTCTGATTTGCCCCCTGCTCCGTCATAGCAGGGCTTTTTTGTAAAAACTTCAGCACACGTAAAACAGTCATGTCACGCTTTGCTGTTTCCTGAAAAATCATTTTCTTGCCCTCCCTTGCATCGAAAAAGCAACCGCCACAATACGTTCAAAACTATGTACGATCTGATCAAACTCTATATCGTCACGCATATTCTCAATTTGGTGGCAGGCATACATAACCGTTGATCTGTCGCGACCAAAACCGGCCGCAACAGTCGTCATCGGCATGCTAAACATAGTATGCGCAACATACATGCCGATTTGCCTTATCCGCGCGATTTCCTTGGTACCGCGCACAGAATTGCGAATTTCACTGCCCGAGACTCCAAAAGCGTCACTCAGCAAATCAATCAGGCCATCACAAATTTCCAACGCTTTTTTCTTAAACCGTGTTGATCGTTTTTTTAAATTGTCCAGCCGCACTGGCCGTATTTGACGTGCGGCAATCATTTCTAAGGCTAGATAAGCCTCTGCCTGAACACGAATAACGCCAGAAATCTGAAAAGACATATACCCCTCCGTAAAATAGGAATATATTCTTATATACCATATCACGAAAGCGAGGATAACTTTCTTAAAGGAATCGTCAAAATCTGTAATTATCCAGAGTATAATGCAAAAAATAAAAATAAATAAGGATTATTATCCTACAGTTGAAATTGCGAGAGACAATGATCCCAATGGCAAAGATTCTTCTCCTGCCAGCAACATTGATAACAACGGGATCATAAAACGATGCACAACTCAATTTTCAAGCAAAGTATTGCCCTATTTCAAGCAGAAAAACAGCGCCTCGCCCTGCATGCAAGCCAGCGCGCTGCACTCCAGTTATTAGCCAATATTGATATGGACAAAATCATCTCCTCTCCATTAACCGAGCAAGAAAGTGCAGTAAGAAAACTACGTCGCCTGATTGAACGGGAAAGACTAAAAGGCAATGCTGGCCACTGGTCATATGATTTAAACCGTCATATTGCACTGAAACAGGCGTTAGACAGATTAAAACACGCAATATTGGTAAAAACAGCACCTGTTACAATACAATAAATTGAAATCACCAATAAAAGAAATAAAAAAACCATACTTTGGCGGGAGGATCCAAAGTATGGTTTTAAATTTATTTAATAACGACTTGTCGTATCAAAAAGCGAATGAGTAAAAATTAAGCTTCTTTAGCTTTACGACCAAGACCCATTTTCTTAGCAAGGTTAGAACGTGCTTTTGCGTAGTTCGGAGCAACCATTGGATAATTTGGCTCCAGATCCCACTTTTCACGATATTGTTCAGGGGTCAGGTTGAAGTGGGTCATCAGGTGACGCTTCAATGACTTAAACTTTTTACCATCTTCCAGACAAATGATATAATCATCAGTTACTGACTTCTTTGGGTTCACAGCTGGCTTTGGCTTTTCAACCACCGGAGCTTCCTCAACGCGCACTTCTGTACGGGAGAATGCTGCGTGAACATCCGTAATCAATGCCGGAAGATCGCTCGGACGAATGGAGTTATTGCCAACATAAGCTGCAACGATGTCGGCTGTTAAGCTCAACAACAGATCACGGCTAGCATCATATTCGTCATTATGGTCCATAATGGTTCCTTTAATTATATTAGTGCAAGGCAATATCGGCGGTTGATATGGCTCTTGGTGAAGAATTCACGCTGATAACTTCTTAGTTATAACTGCATCCCGCTTATTCAAGGGGGATATGGCTAATTAATGACAAAAAGTCAAATATTTTTACTCGAAAAACACATTAATCAGAACATTTAAAGCAATAAGGACGCAAATGAGTTCACAAAAAAGTGGGATATACTAAGACTGCCTTATGATTATCTGGAATAATCCTTGTCATTACAGGAACTTAACAGTGGGAAGTAATAAATTTTATAAAAATCTACATTACATATATATAATTCATTATATCAATAATTGGGTATAATTACGGCAACTTCATGTTTAGGCAAAGAATTCTTATGTATTAACCTTCTTAAAAAATTGAAAATACAATATTATATTAAACTAAAGCAGCAGTCTCTGATCATTCATACAAAGCAAAAACACAATAATGCAAATGTAACTCCATGCAGGACACGCCCCGGATAAATTGCTATTATGATTTTCAAACAGAATGTGTCTGCATCAAAGGAAAAAGCCATGTCCGATGAAACAACCCGCAAACGTCCACTTAAAGTCTTTAAAACAGATGCGGAATGGCGCGAACAATTAACTGACATTCAGTATCAAATAACCCGCCAGCACGGCACCGAACGCGCATTTTCCAGCCCGGACTTTAACAGCCATCTCAAAGGCCGTTATCTTTGTGTTTGCTGTGATCAGCCGCTTTATAGTTCTAACGCCAAATATGATTCAGGCTCCGGCTGGCCGAGTTTCTTTGAGCCGCTCAATGAAGATGCCATCGCGCTTTTTGAAGACCGCTCATATGGCATGGTTAGAACCGAAATCCGCTGCGCAGATTGTGATGCGCATTTAGGCCATCGTTTTCCTGATGGGCCGCAGCCTACAGGTTTGCGCCATTGTATTAATGGCATTGCAATGATCTTTGTTGAAGATTAATCAGAATATTTAACTATGTCCTCCCGACAGACCAATTCAAAATACCGGAAATTTCATGTCATCTTCAGTTTTTAAATCCGTTATAGCACCTAATACTGCAAAGAAACCGCAAAGCTCTACTTATCATAACTTTACACGCGTAGATGATTACGCCTGGCTTCGTGCGGATAACTGGCAGGAAATGTTTAAAGATCCGACCAAACTGGCCAGTGACATCCGCGACCATTTAAATGAAGAGAACGCCTATCAAAAAGCTTTGATGCAGGACACAGAAGCACTGCAAAAAAACTTATTTGCCGAAATGAAAGGCCGCATCAAAGAGGATGATACCTCTATACCGGTTAAAGACGGTGCTTATGCTTATGGCAGCCTTTATGAAAAAGGAGGCGAACAGCCACATATTTTCCGGACACCGCGGGATGGTGGTGATAAAGATATTCTGCTCAATGGTGACAAAGAAGCTGAAGGCAAAGCTTACTTTCGTCTTGCCTCAACTGACGCCTCGCCTGATCATAAATTGATGCTTTGGGGTTATGATGACAAAGGCTCAGAGTTTTTCACACTTAAAGTGCGTGATCTGAATACCAAAACTGACCTTAGCGACATCATCGTTGACACAGATGGGGGCGGTGCATGGGATGCACAAGCCAATGGCTTTTTCTACGCACATCTGGATGAAAATCACCGTCCATCTAAACTCTTCTATCACAAGCAAGGCACTGAACAGGCTCAAGATCATCTGATCTATGAAGAAAAAGATGCTGGCTTTTTCATGAGTGTGAGTTCAAGTGCACTAAATGACTTCATTTCTATTGATATTAATGACCATGAAACGTCGGAATGCTGGCTGATCCCTGCCGATCAACCAGATACCAAGCCACAGCTCGTTTTGAAACGTGAAACCGGCATTCAGTATGATCTGGCTTCAGGTGGTGATGTTTTCTACATCCTGACCAATATTGACGGCGCCAAAGATTTTAAAATCATGACGGCACCAACCAACGCACCACAGCGCGAAAACTGGAAAGACTTAGTTGCCGAAAAACCAGGCACACTTATTCTGGCGCATGGGGTTTATAAAGATCATCTCGTCTGGCTGGAGCGCAATAACGGCCTGCCGCTTATTATGATCCATGATCGTAAAACCGGTGAGCAGCACGCAATCAGCTTTGATGAAGAAGCCTATTCGCTAGGCTTACAAGGCAGTGCCGAATATGACACGGATACAATCCGTTTCTCTTATTCGTCCATGACCACACCAAGTCAGCAGTTTGAATATAATATGGCGACGCGTGAACGCCATTTGCTGAAAACGCAAGAAGTGCCATCCGGTCACGATCCGAAAAACTATATCACCAAGCGCCTGATAGTTCCGGCACGCGACGGTGAACAAGTACCGGTTTCCATCGTCTATCATAAGGACACTGTACTGGATGGCTCTGCGCCTTGCCTGCTTTATGGCTATGGTTCTTATGG
>JAEWHQ010000269.1 GCA_023387715.1 Pseudomonadota bacterium
GCGATATTCTGTTTGGTAAGCTTAATTTGCCGGGTGGCGCTAAAACCAAAACCGGCCAATGGTCAACATCGGCGCAAGTGCTGGAAGATTTGGCCGCTGAAGGTCATGAATTGCCGCGCAAAATTGTTGATTGGCGTCAGCTGACCAAATTAAAATCCACCTATACGGATGCGCTTCCCGGTTTTATCAATCCGCAAACCAAGCGCGTGCATACATCTTATTCGATGGCTGCAACCACCACGGGGCGCTTGTCGTCGTCGGATCCGAATTTGCAGAATATTCCGGTGCGCACCAGTGAAGGCCGCAAAATCAGAACCGCTTTTGTCGCTGAACAAGGCAACAGGCTGATTTCTGCCGACTATAGCCAGATTGAATTGCGCGTTCTTGCCCATGTGGCAGATATTCCGCAGCTCAAACAGGCTTTTGCCGATGGTATTGATATTCATGCCATGACGGCATCGGAAATGTTTGGTGTGCCGGTGGAAGGTATGCCTTCTGAAGTGCGCCGCCGCGCCAAAGCGATCAATTTCGGCATCATCTATGGTATCTCGGCTTTCGGCCTTGCCAACCAGTTGTCGATCTCGCGTGAAGAGGCGAGCCAATATATTAAAACTTATTTCGTGCGTTTTCCTGGAATTCGTGATTATATGGATGCGACCAAGGAATTTGCGCGTGAGCATGGTTATGTCGAAACGATTTTCGGCCGCCGCGCGCATTACCCTGAAATTAAAGCGTCTAATGCGCAAATTCGTGCTTTTAACGAGCGCGCTGCCATTAATGCGCCTATTCAGGGCTCTGCTGCTGATATTATCCGCCGTGCGATGGTGCGCATGGAAGATGCTCTTGATGCGGCGGGTCTGTCGGCACGGATGCTTTTGCAGGTGCACGACGAATTAATCTTTGAAACCCCTGAAGAAGAGGTGGAAAAAACCATACCGGTGATCCGCGATATTATGGAAAACGCTGCCATGCCGGCTGTGTCTCTTTCGGTTCCGTTACAAGTAGATGCGCGTGCAGCGCATAACTGGGATGAGGCACACTAAGCATGAGCAAGGTTGACCGCGGGCGCTGTACCCTTTAGGGAGAACGCAACCAATTTGTTTTCTGTGTCCGTCGTGCCAAGGCGATCTTTGCGTCCCGGATGTGGAATTCTTTTTTCGAAAGTCATTCATGTCCCTGCCTGAAACAATCGCTCCGGCTCTGTCCGGCGCTCTTGCCGCTCGTGGTTATGCCTCGCTTACTGCCGTTCAAACGGCAGTATTGGCACCCGAAGCGGCCGATACTGATCTTTTAGTCTCCGCCCAGACGGGTTCCGGTAAAACTGTTGCATTTGGTATTGCCATTGCTGCCCAGCTTTTGGGTGGCAAAGATCGCTTTGATGCGCCGCGCACACCATTGGCAATGATTATTGCTCCAACCCGTGAACTTGCCTTGCAGGTGCGCCGCGAACTGGAATGGCTCTATGCCCAGACCGGTGCGCGTATTGCTTCTTGCGTTGGCGGTATGGATATCCGCTCCGAGCGTCGCGCGCTGGAACAGGGTGCACATATCGTGGTCGGAACACCGGGTCGTCTGCGCGACCATATCACCCGCAATGCGCTTGATATGTCAACGCTGCAAGCTGTTGTGCTTGATGAAGCCGACGAAATGCTTGATCTTGGTTTCCGTGATGATCTGGAATTCATTCTGGATGAAGCACCGGAAGACCGCCGCACGCTGATGTTCTCAGCAACGGTTCCAAGACAGATTGCAACTTTGGCCAAGCGCTTCCAGCGCGATGCTTTGCGCATCACTGCCGCCGGTGAAGCCGGTCAGCACGTTGACATCGAATATAAAGCCATGGTTGTGCCGCCGCATGAGCGCGACCACGCTATCGTCAATACGCTGCTTTATTATGATGCACAGAACACCATTATTTTCTGCGCAACCCGTGAAGCGGTGAAGCATCTGGCAAGCCGTTTGTCGAACCGTGGTTTTGCTGTTGTGGCGCTTTCGGGTGAATTGAGCCAGGCTGAGCGTAATAACGCATTGCAATCCATGCGTGATGGCCGTGCCCGCGTTTGTGTTGCAACCGATGTTGCAGCACGTGGTATCGATTTGCCAAATCTGGATCTGGTGATCCACGCAGAATTGCCGACCAACCCTGAAACCTTGTTGCACCGCTCCGGCCGTACCGGTCGTGCGGGTCGTAAGGGTACTTGCGTTCTCGTCGTGCCTTTCTCACGCCGCCGTTCGGCTGAGCGTCTGCTGCAAATGGCAAAGCTGAGTGCCGAAACAATGCCTGCACCAGGTATTGCTGCGGTTCAGGCTAAAAACAACGAACGCATTCTCAATGAAGTTGCTGAAGTTGAAGCTTTGGATGAAGAACATAGCGATGTTCTGAAAGCCTTGCAGGAACGCTACACACCGGAACAGATTGCGGCAGCTTATCTTGCCCGCGAATTGTCATTGCGTCCTGTGCCGGAAGAATTGTCTGATGCACCGATCCGTCCATTGGATGGCCGTCGTGGCAATGACCGTTTCGACCGTAATGATCGCGGCGATCGTGGTAGCCGTGGCGAACGCGGTGAGCGTGGTGAGCGCTTTGGTGGTGAACGTCAGGAACGCGGCCCCCGCTTTGATGGCGTTTGGTACTCGCTTTCAGCTGGCCGTAAACACCGCGCCGATCCGCGCTGGTTGCTGCCTTTGATTTGTAAGGCCGGTAATGTCAGCAAGCGTGATGTTGGTTCGATCCGTATTCTCGACAACGAAACCCGCTTTGAAATTCTGACTGAAAAATCCGGTGAGTTTTTCCAAAATGTGCAAGATCACGGCACTGGTGAAAAAGGTCTGGTTATTCGTCAGGCAACTGATGGTGGCGGTGCAGCACCTCGCCGTGATGACGGTGATTTCAAGCCGCGCGGTTTCAAGCCTAAGGGCGACCGTTTCGGTGGCAAACCATCGTTTGATGGCCCTAAGCGCGGCGGCTGGGATAAGCCAAAGGGCGGCAAAAGAGACGGTGAAGGCTCCTTTAAAAAGAAGCCACGCCGCGACGCCTAAAACGTTGCGACGCTTAAAAATTGCATATTAAAATAATAAAAAGCCCGTCCGGAATAGTCCGGACGGGCTTTTTTTGTTGCCGTCTTTTTAGTCCTGAGACTGGTTTTGCTTCAAGCCAGTTCCCGTTTGGGGTGATGTGCAGGCATAAAAAACCGGAGCAGTGAGTGCTCCGGTTTGCTATTTTTATGCGCGTTTAAGTTTAGCTTAAACGTCCAGATTGGCGACATTCAGCGCATTGGTTTGAATGAATTCGCGGCGTGGTTCCACTTCATCACCCATCAATCGGCTAAACAGGCTGTCTGCATCAGTTGCATCCGTGACCTTCACCTGCAACAGCGAGCGTGCATTCGGATCAAGGGTTGTTTCCCACAACTGCTCGGCGTTCATTTCGCCAAGACCTTTATAGCGCTGCAAACTCAGACCCTTACGGCCGGTGGCAAAAACAGCATCCAGCAGTGCCAGCGGGCCGGAGATTTCCTCGCTCTTGTCTTTACGACGCAAAACCGGCGGCTCAGCATAGACTTCTTTCAAGCGCTCCGTGAGGCGGTCGATCTGACGCGCATCAGCTGAACCAATCAGGCTCATATCGAGAATGAGAACATCTTTAACGCCGCGCAATGTGCGCTCCAGACGATAGCCGCCATCTTCATGGATATGGCCTGACCAGCCACGTTCGGTATCTTCTGCAATTATATCCAAGCGCTTGGCAACGGCATCCGCAGAGGCCTGCGTTTTCTCGTCATTGGCAACGGATTCAGGGTTGAGAACACCGGCAATCGCTGCCTGTTCCACCACGCGCTGATCATAGCGTGTGTGCAGGCCTTGCAACAGTTGACGCAGAATACGGGCATCTTCGATCACATTTTTCAGATCGTGACCTGCGCGCACTTCGCCGCCCTTCAATTCAAGGGATGCTTCTTCAAGACCGGTTTCAATGAGGAAGTCCTCAAAGGCTGCTTCGTTCTTGATATATTGCGAGCTTTTGCCGCGCGTTACTTTGTAAAGCGGTGGCTGGGCAATGTAGATGTGCCCGCGTTCGATCAGTTCCGGCATCTGACGGAAGAAGAAGGTCAAAAGCAGGGTTCGGATATGCGCACCATCGACGTCCGCGTCAGTCATGATGATGATTTTGTGGTAGCGCAATTTGTCCGGATTGAACTCATCCTTACCAATCGACGTGCCGAGCGCTGTAATCAGCGTTCCCACCTGATCGGAGCTGAGCATACGGTCAAAACGAGCGCGTTCCACGTTGAGGATTTTACCGCGCAGCGGCAAAATCGCCTGATTTTGACGCGAACGGCCACCCTTGGCAGAACCACCAGCAGAATCACCCTCAACGATGAAGATTTCTGACTTGGCAGGATCACGTTCCTGACAGTCGGCCAACTTGCCCGGCAGCGAGGTGATATCCAGTGCGCCTTTGCGGCGGGTAAGATCGCGCGCTTTACGTGCTGCTTCGCGTGCGGCTGCTGCCTCGACAATCTTGCCCATCAGCAATTTGGCTTCGGTCGGATGCTCTTCCAGCCAGATCGAAAGCGCTTCATTGACGAGGCTTTCAACGACAGGGCGAACTTCGGATGAAACCAGCTTGTCTTTGGTCTGCGACGAGAATTTAGGATCCGGCACTTTGACAGAAAGAACAGCGGTCAAACCTTCACGGCAATCGTCGCCGGTGAGGTTTACTTTTTCTTTCTTGGCAATGCCGGAGCTTTCCGCATAACCGGTCAGCTGACGGG
>JAEWHQ010000373.1 GCA_023387715.1 Pseudomonadota bacterium
AAAACACTATAACGGACTTTTAAAATGCCTGAAACGGAATCATCTCCGCGGAAAAAACATACGATTCTTATTCTGGGTAAGAGAATCCCGATTCCTGCCAGCGTATTTATGCGTCGTGTGGTTGGAACCGGATTCGTTCTTGGTGGTACTTTTAGCTTTTTGCCAGTGCTCGGTATCTGGATGCTACCGGTTGGCTTAATTTTGCTTTCCCATGATTCTCATCGGGTGAGACGTTTTCGTCGCAATTCAGAGGTCTATGTTTTAAGAAAATGGCGAAATAGCCGCTTTGCCAAAAACAAAGCCTGATTGCCTCAGGCCGGTTCGGATTGGTTTTGTGTATTATGCACTGATTTTGCAGATATATTTGTATTTTCTCACAACACGTCTTGACGGAATCAAAGTCGTACCATATTGAGAACCCACTTCCAGCGATGGCCTCGTGGCGGAGTGGTTACGCAGAGGACTGCAAATCCTTGCACCCCGGTTCGATTCCGGGCGAGGCCTCCATTTTCTCACTGACAATCAATTATAGCATTAAACAGCATCATCACTATGATGACTGTTCTTTTGTCATGATCTGCAAAAATTTTGCAAGAATAGTATTTAACCACCCTATTCAGCCTGTATTCACCTTACTTCAATTTAAATATACTGTGTTTGTAGTACCGTTACGATGGTCTGCATAAATGTGCCCAGGTGCCTTTAAAAGGAAACACAGATGAAATTAGCCGTTTCTGCTTTATTACTGACCGCCTTTACCCTAACGATTGCTCAACCAGCCCTTGCAACAACGGGGCCAGGCTGCCTTCGTGTCGTGAATGTACGACAGGGTGATGTTCTTCACATTCGCAGTCAGCCAACCGCCTCTTCACCGGTTGTTGGTACAATTCCGGCAGATAATCACGGTGTGATCGTGCTGAAAGCTAAATGCGAACCTTTAAACCGTCCTTGGGCCAATCGTTGGTGCCCTGTGACTTATTATGGCGAAGATAAATCTTCCAAAGGTTGGGTTTATGCGCGCTATATTCGCGATAATGACTGCCCGTAAAATTTAAAACGTCAGCTTATTATCAAGCTGTTATCATGTGAGGGGATGCATCTATGTTAAAACAAACATTCTATACAGCATGTGCCTTATTCTTCGCCTCCTCTGCTTACGCTGCAACGGATTGCAGCAATGCAGAAGATCAGGTAACAATGACCAAATGTGCCAGTGAAGAATTGGCAGCAGCCGATAAAAAATTAAACGAACTTTATAAGACAATTGAAAAGCGTTTAGCTGACGATCATGACACCAAGAAGCTTTTAATCGCTGCGCAACGGGCATGGATCGGTTTTCGTGACAGTGAATGCACCTTTGCAGCCTCCGGCACCGATGGCGGCAGCATTCATCCAATGATGGTGGCCATGTGCAAGACGTCATTGACGAAAACACGTAATGAGCAACTGGCCGATTATCTGAAATGTGAAGAAGGTGATCTTGGCTGCGTTGTGCCTGCTGAATAATTGCAGGTCTTTGATAAATAGCTCTACCAATAAAAAATGCCGCGCTTTTATCAAGCGCGGCATTTTTGTTTTCATTCACTGATAGTGATTATTCGCTTTCAGCTGGTGCCGGCGCTGGTGTTTTCTCCACCGGCTTATCCTTGCCGCCCAGCCAACTCATGATGAACACGAAGAAGACCGGCACAAAGAACACAGCCAAAATGGTTGCGGTAATCATACCGCCCAGAACACTGGTACCGATGGCGTTCTGACTGGCAGCACTTGCACCTGTTGCAACAGCCAAAGGTGTTACACCAAGGGTGAAGGCCAGCGAGGTCATCAGAATTGGTCTGAAACGCAGCTTGGCAGCTTCAATTGTCGCTTCCAGCAATCCCATACCTTCTGCACGCAGATCCTTGGCAAACTCCACGATCAGAATAGCGTTTTTCGCAGACAATCCGATAATCGTAATCAGACCAACCTTGAAGTAAACGTCATTCGGCATATCGCGCAGCATAACTGCCAAAACCGAGCCGATAATACCAAGCGGAACAACCAGCATAACCGAGAGCGGAATTGACCAGCTTTCATACAATGCCGCGAGCAGCAAGAAGATAAACACAACGGTCAAGCCCATCAGGAACGGTGCCTGCGAACCAGACTGGATTTCCTGCAAGGACTGGCCAGACCACTCATGACCAAAGCCTGAAGGCAGATCAGCAACCAGACGTTCCATTTCAGTAATCGCTGCACCGGATGAATAACCCGGAGCCGCATTACCAGAGATACGAACGGCCGGATAACCGTTATAGCCCACTACCTGCGCCGCACCCTTTGTCCAATGAACATTGGCAAAAGAACGCAGTGGAACCATGCCGCCGGAAGCGTTTTGCACGTTCAGATCAAGAATATTGTCAGCGCTCATACGCTTTTCCTGATCAGCCTGAATGGTCACGCGCTGCATACGGCCTGCATTCGGAAAGTCATTGATATAAGACGAACCGAGATTTGCAGAGATGGTCGAGTTGATCGCGGCAAAGGTCACACCAAAGGTGTTGGCTTTTTCACGGTCGATATCAATGATGAGCTGTGCTGCATCCGGCATACCTTCAATACGCATACCGACGAGGATCGGGCTTTGTGCAGCCGCAGCCATCAGCTGGGAGGTTGCCGCAGACAGAGCAGCCTGCCCTGCACCGGAACGATCCTGCAAGCGGAAGCTGAAGCCGCCAGATGTACCAAGACCCTGAATTGGCGGAGGTGAAAGAGCAAATGAAATTGCATCTTTAATACCAAACAGTTTCTGGTTCGCACGACCGGCAATCGCACCGGCAGAATCGTCTGCACCGCGCTCGCTCCAGTCTTTCAGTGTGATGAAAGCGAGACCCGCATTATCACCGAAGCCGGAGAAGGAGAAACCACTGATGAGAACGCGTTCTTCAACAGCTTTTTCCTGCTGGAAAATGGCATCAACTTCATCGGACACGCTCAGCGCACGGTTTGCACTGGCCTCAGCCGGGGCCTGCAAGTCCACAATCAAGAAGCCCTGATCTTCATTCGGCAAGAAGGAAGACGGCAACTGAATGAACAGATAAGCCAAACCACCAACAAGCACGACATAGATCAGCATGAAGCGACCTGCACGCTTGATGATCCAACCGATACTACCGGCATAACCACCAACGAGTGCATCAAATTTGCGGTTGAACCAGCCAAAGAAGCCGCGCTTTTCCTGATGGCCATTTTTGATCGGCTTCAGGAAGGTTGCTCACAAAGCAGGCGTCAGCGAGAGAGCCAGGAAGCGGGAGAACATGATGGAAACCACCATGGTCAGACTGAACTGCTGATAAATAACACCAACAGCACCCGGGAAGAAAGCCATCGGAATAAACACAGCGGTCAAAACCAGTGTAATACCGATAATCGCGCTATAAATCTGCTTCATCGCTTTACGCGTTGCTTCACGCGGCGGCAGTCCCTCTTCCGCCATAATACGCTCGACGTTTTCAACCACCACGATGGCGTCATCGACGAGAATACCAATGGCAAGCACCATCGCGAACATCGTCAGCACGTTGATCGAGAA
>JAEWHQ010000071.1 GCA_023387715.1 Pseudomonadota bacterium
ATGTAACAGCACCACAGACAGCTGAAGAACCGGCAGCAATTGCTGCACCAGCAACCATGATTGCCAGCGCCGAGCCAAATGTTCAGGCACCAGCTCAGGCGCAGCCAAATGCAGCTTCGCAAGTCGCTGAACTGCAAGTGCCGCTGCCAGCAGCAACAATCAACACAGCGACACCGGCCGCATCATCGCTGGCCTATGCCCCAGCAGCAGAAAATGTCGATGCGATCGGCGCATTTTTGCTGACCCAGCAGCGCCCGACCCTCAACTGATTTTTTAAATTTCTCTATAAAAAAAGCCCCGTCAGCAGAACTGACGGGGCTTTTTTTTCTATCTTAACTCTTAATGCTTGGCAGGCTGAACCAGATTGGCCAGCAAGCGGAATGCACCCGGCACCAGTTTGTCCAGCTGATGATGCAGCACAAGGCTTGTATGGGTGTGACGGCCTTCACCGATTTCAGCGGAAACCAGCGAGCCTTTCAGCTTGTCTTCACCGGCATCACTCATGGCGAGCAGCGGCTTGTAAGCCTCGTCCCATTCGGATGCGAAATAAAGACCGCGTTCCTTGTCCCAATTCGCCCAGTCTTCCGGCCCGATCTTGTTCGGGTAGTTGAGCAATGGATGATCCGGCTCAAGAATATCCACGTCCGAATTCGCATCTGTCACGCGGAAACGGATGGAAGGCGAACCGATTTTCAGGAATGCCGGCGGCACAGTTTCAGGGTTCCAGCCATCGCTTGGACGGTGATAAAGAGTTACCAGATGGCCGCCCTTCTTAACCCACTCATGCAGAGCCGGTACGGCAGCTGCCAGATCTTTACGACGACCGAAGGCAAAAATACCGACCACAATCGTTTTCAGATCACGATAAGCACCGCGTTCAACATCCTTTGGTGAGAGCTCAACAACATCAATGCCAAGACGCTTCATCCAGAGACCGACATTATCATTGCCGCCGCTGATATAACCAACCTTGTGGTTTGCAGGCAGTTCAGCACCAACGGTCTGAACAGGCACAGAAACCTTGGTCGGCACAACGGAACGGCCGATGTGCGGATAGGAGAAAGTGTTGATTGCATAGGCTTCTTTGCCCAGCAATTCCGGCTCAATTGCAAAGCGCACTTCGCCCGGTTTTGCCGGTGGTTGCAGATCAAAACTTGCAGCTTCTTCCGAAGTGCTGCCGGTTTTGTTCATCGCCCAGCCTTCTGGCAGATCAATCTTCAGATCATCTGTCTTGGCATTGGTCACCGTTGCAGTCATTGCCACCGGCGCCAGTTCCTGCGCTGTGTTAAACACAACCGCATCAGGCTTCAGTTCCAGCGATGCAGATGGCAGAACGCGCAAGGCATCTTCCAGATCCACATCAATGACAGCCGAACGATCGCCGATTTTAGCGGTTAGTCGCACAAAGGCATCACCGTTACCACCAAGCGGATCAAACTGCTCAGTCAGCGGATTGGTAAGAGCTGCATCAGCAGATGCAGTCACCTGATCGCCAGCCGCATTCAAACCTTCGCGGGCAATGATTTCTGCCGACTGGATTTCCACGCTTTCAGGCGCATCAACAAGGGTTTTAATGGTGATTGTATCACCAGCCTTGATGTCTGCACCTTCAGTGAAGGCACGGATATGCATGCCGGACGCTGTTGCCAGTGCCAGATCAATCTCGCGTGTTTTACGTTCCAAACGATGCGCGATATTGTCATGCAGTTCCTGTGGCAATTGCTTGCGGGCTTCATCAACGGCTTTGCCGATTTCCAGAAGCTTGGCAGTCACGACAACAGGATCGCCGTAATCAGCCAGCGCTTCATCGATCAGGCCTTGTGCATTACGCATGGCATCCGCCGCAGAAGCAGGCATGCCATCAACATTGGCAATATCACCAACAGTGGCAATCAGACCTTCACGAATGTCTTTTTCCGTTTTTGCAGGCTCGCCCTTGGCCGTTTTAGCCAAATGCAGTGCCCATTCGGTCTGCGGTTCAGGACGCCAGCGCCCCATGGCCTGTGTCAGGTGGCAAGAACGTGACCACTCACCCATCTGCGGGAAAGTCGCACCGGAAATCTTGTCGCGTTCAGGCGCTGTCACCGTCAATGTGGTTGGTGGTGGCGGGGTTTCATCATCATAAACACCGCCGCCGCCGCCATAGGCAGGCGAATAGATTTTCGGCACGCTCCAAGGCGCAAGACCGGCCTGAATCTGTTCCGGAAACTCGTCCGGATTGCCGGAAATATCAGCCGTGATAAAAGTGGCAACCACCGCCGCACGGTGATGGCCATGCTGTCCCGGTACATCGAGGAAGCAGTTCATCACGATATCAGGCTTATACTGACGGAAAGCCCATGTCATACGTTCGATAACGCGGTCACGGCCCCAACGGTCAATCGTTGCATTCGGATCTTTGGAGAAGCCAAAATCATGCACGCTGTCATTATGACCCCGACCACCAAAGGCCAGCGAGGCATCCAGCGAGCGGGAGGCTTCTTCCATTTCACGGGTACGCAAAACGCCAAGCACAGAGCCACGCTCCGCACCAATGCTGTTCTGGCCACCCTCACCGCGCGTAATGCAATAAAGCACCGGACGGATACCATAGACATGACGTAGTGACGCCAGCAGACCGCTTGGTTCGTCATCCGGATGCGCGCCGGTTGTCATGAATGTAAGCGTCGAGGTCAGTCGTTCCAGCCGGCGGTGCATAGTGACAATCGCCGGTTCTAATTTTTGCTTGGCGATCAGCTGAAGATCGCTCGCAGGCGCTGCAAAAGCAGGCATACGCGTTGCTAAAAGGGCTGGGGGAAGGGAGGCGATGAATAGTCGCCTTGTCATCTTAGTCACGATTTACTCCTCTCATCCAAGGCGCTCCCAAGAAAATGGATCATCGGCATCAACCGCATGATATCCTCTAACACCTTGTATTTTCATAACTATGTTTGTTGCACACTGGCGAAACAAACAAGACGCTACCGTTAAACTTTTATTTTTCTGTCCACGTATCAGCGCGTTTGTGCTGATTTTATCGAGTATGATGAAGTAAATATAATAACTCAAGTGTGTTGATCTAATTTATTGTAATATTACTGTCACGAAATGAAACACGTCCGTTTATATCAACAAAAACTTCAAAAGCGGAACTTGTCCGCACGCGTCTTACTTCCTAAAACAAGCTGATTGGCAGCTATATGCTGTTTCACGCATCGCTCTGCTGCAGCTTTGAAAAGATACTGGTCACAGCTTAGCCAAGGGGTTATGTTCCACTCAGAAATTCATAAAAGCAGAGGCCGTTATGTCCTATACGTTACCGGAAAATATTGTTGATCCTGTGAAGCTCGACCGTCTGGCCGAGGTCGCCGTTAAAGTTGGCCTGCGTTTGCAAGAGGGACAAGACCTCGTCATCAC
>JAEWHQ010000086.1 GCA_023387715.1 Pseudomonadota bacterium
GTTATGGGTAGCGGCGATAAATCAATTTCGATGATCGATTACATTGATATTTGTAAGGCGGTCAAACCGGCATTTTCCACGGATGGTGCATGGCTGGTTTATTTGAGTGATCAAAGCGGAATGATGCAGGTGTGGATGCAGCCGGCGGCAGGCGGGGAGCCTCGCCAGTTGACCAATATGCCTGAGCCTGTCGGCGCAATGGCTTTTAACCCGAAAAGCAATGACCTGCTGATCACGACCGACTGGGGCGGCGATGAACGTCACCAGTTGTGGCTGATTAAAGACCTGCAAGGTGAACCGCAGCCGCTGACAACAGATACAACTGTGGTGCATGCATGGGGCTGCTGGTCGCCGGAAGGCACGCATATCGCTTATGCTGCAAACTATCGCAACAAGTCTGACATGGATTTATATGTGATGGACGTGGCTTCAGCGGAAGCGACTTGCGTTTATGAAGGTATTGGCTGGCGCACGCCTGCTGCCTTTACCCGTGATGGCAAAGCGCTGATGGTCAATGATTGCACCCGTGCAATGACTGATCAGGATTTCTGCCTGCTTAATCTTGAAACCAAAGCTTATATAAAGACATTACCGCATCAGGGACGCGCACGTTATCAGGCAATCCGCTCGCTGAAAGATGATAGCGGCCTGCTGATGATCAGTGATCAGGAGCGGGAATATCTTTCTGTAATGTTCAAACCTGCCAATGAAGATGTGCTTACACAAGTGGCAACTTTTGACGCTCAGGATGTGGAAGCACTGGTGCTTTCAGCTGAGCAGGATAAGTTCGCGCTCGTTCTTAACCGTCAGGGCTGGAACGATATCGTGCTGGTGAACCGTCAGGGTGAAGTGTTGAAACGCTATGAAATGCCGGTTGCCGGTGTTGTGGCTTCGCTCATCTGGTCGAAAGACGGCCAATATCTGGTTATGCCGATTGAAGGTGCCGCACATTCTTCAGACATCTGGAGCTGTGATGTCGAGACCGGTGTTTTCACACGCCTGACCGATGCGCCGAAAGCTAAGAAAAATTTGCCTGCATTTCTGGAACCGACGGTTACCAGTGTTGCAAGCTTTGATGGTCTGGATATTCCTTATTTTGTCTATCAGCCGCAGGTACCGGCGGGTGAGAATGGCTATCCGGTGATGATCATCATTCATGGTGGCCCTGAAGCACAATGGAAGCTGGATTTCCGCGCTGACATTCAATATATGCTGGCGCAGGGCATCATGGTGGTTGCACCGAATATTCGTGGCAGCACCGGTTATGGCCGTGCTTATCAGCATCTTGATGACCGTGAATTGCGTCTTGATAGTGTGGCTGATTTGAAAGCTGTACGCATGGCTGTAGGTGGCCGCGCCGATGTGGACGAAAGCCGTATTGGTGTTTTTGGTCGCTCTTATGGCGGCTATATGGTGCTGGCAGCGCTGACCGAATATCCGGATTTGTGGAAGCTCGGCGTTGAATATTACGGTATTGCCAATTTCCTCACATTGCTGACAACCACAGGCCCTTGGCGCAAACAATTGCGCGCCATCGAATATGGCGATGTGGAAACCATGCGGGACGAACTGGAGCGTTTCTCGCCGATCAACAAGATAGATCAGGTGCAGGCACCATTGATGATTGTTCACGGGCTTGAAGATCCGCGCGTTACCCCTTGTGAGGGCGAGCAGGTTTATTCCTGTCTGCGCGGTCTTGGCAAGCCGGTTGAAATCTTGCGTGTTCCGCATGAAGGCCACTGCTTTGCCCGCGTTGAAAACCGTCGTTTGGTTTTTGGTGAGCTGGCACGTTTCATGAGTGAAAATCTCTAAAATCTTAATATCTGGAATTATTACTGGGAGTGAGCACCGTGAAGAATGGTGAAGTAATCTGGGATCATGTGGACGCTAAAAAGGCTGAGTTTGAAGCTCTGAGCGACCGCGTTTGGGGGATGCCGGAAATCGCATATACGGAATACAAGTCCTGTGCTGAACATACAGCAATGCTGAAAGAGCAGGGCTTCCGCATTACCGAAAATGTTGGCGGTATTCCAACTGCTGTGATGGGTGAAGCTGGTGAAGGCGGCCCTGTTATTGCAATTTTGGGTGAATATGATGCGTTGCCGGGCTTAAGCCAGGAAGCAGGCATTGCTGAACCACGACCGATGGCAGGCAGCACCAATGGTCATGGCTGCGGCCACAATCTGTTGGGTTCTGCTGCGATGCTGGCTGCAACGGCTGTTAAAGACTGGCTGGAAGCAACCGGTAAAAAAGGCCGTGTCCGCTATTATGGTTGCCCGGCCGAAGAAGGTGGCGCTGCCAAATCCTTTATGGGGCGTGCCGGTGCATTTGACGATGTTGATATTGCCATTTGCTGGCATCCTGCATCTTTCACGCAAGTGGATGACGCACAGTCATTGGCAAACACCCGTATGGATTTTGAATTTACCGGTCGTGCGTCCCATGCGGCGGCAGCACCGCATCTTGGCCGTTCCGCACTTGATGCGGTGGAACTGATGAGCGTTGGCTGCAATTATTTGCGTGAGCATGTGCCGGCAGATTGCCGCTTGCATTATGCTTATCTGGATGCCGGTGGCATTGCGCCAAACGTGGTTCAGGCGAAAGCAAAAGTACGTTATGCCATCCGTGCAACGGATCTGGCCGGTATGTTCGCCTTGAATGAACGCGTCAAAAAAGTAGCGCAGGGCGCTGCGATGATGACCGACACCACCGTCGATATTTCCATCATGAGTGCGGTTTCCAATCTTCTTGGCAATACACCTTTGGAAATTGCTATGCAGTCCAACATGGACCGTCTGGGCGGTGTGCCTTTTGATGATGCTGACCGTGCATTTGCCACCGAAATTCAGGCAACCCTCTCGCAGGAAGATATCGAAACCGATTACCTGCGCGTTGGTCAGGAGTTTGACGCTAATTCACCGCTTTGCGATTACGTGTTGCCGCGTGAGCAAAAAGGCGTGCCGATGATTGGTTCAACCGATCTGGGCGATGTCAGCTGGATTGTGCCAACCGTTCAGGCGCGCGTTGCAACCCATGCGATCGGCTCACCGGGTCACTCTTGGCAGATTACTGCGCAGGGCAAAATGCCTGCCGCGCATAAGGGCATGGTCTATGC
>JAEWHQ010000127.1 GCA_023387715.1 Pseudomonadota bacterium
TGCGTATAGGCACCACGCCGCGTCATAATATTAAGGTCAGTGATTGTGCCGTCAATCAGCCGCGCACTTGTTTGTGCGTCAGCGGCAAAACTACATGGCTCACTCACTTGCGTGAGTGTCGTTTCAACACCATCAACCGATAAAATAATCCCGTTTCCCTCCAGCACAACCAGTGTGCGGTCGATGTCAGGAAAAACCGAGAAAGCACCATCTTGCGCGACTGTTGCGGTGGAAATGCGCCAGTCAAAATTATCAACTGTTGCATCTGCCGGATAAATGGCGATTTCAATTGTCACACCACCGCCGTTTTTCCACGGCATTTGCTTATGATCACTGGCACGCAAAATTTTCATCGGTTTTATCTCTCAAAAATTCTCCCGCAAGTGCGGTACTTGCGGGAGAATAATATATTAATTGCCGAGAATAGCAGGCAGACGAAGCCCCTGCTGTTTTGCCCAATCAAGTGCTATATCATAGCCTGCATCAGCATGGCGCATCACACCGGTTGCCGGATCGTTCCAAAGTACACGGCCAATACGTTCATCCGCATCGGCTGAACCATCACAGCAGATAACCATGCCGGAATGCTGCGAGAAGCCCATGCCGACACCACCGCCATGATGGAGCGAAACCCATGTCGCACCCGATGCTGAGTTGAGCAGTGCGTTGAGCAATGGCCAATCGGATACGGCATCCGAGCCATCCTGCATCGCTTCTGTTTCACGGTTAGGTGACGCCACCGAACCACTATCCAGATGATCACGACCGATCACAATCGGCGCTTTCAATTCGCCGTTACGTACCATCTCGTTGAATGCGAGGCCAAGGCGATGACGATCACCCAAACCTACCCAGCAGATACGCGCTGGCAAGCCCTGAAACTCAATGCGTTCCTTCGCCATATCCAGCCAGTTATGCAGATGCTTATTATCCGGCAACAGCTCTTTAACTTTCGCATCGGTCTTGGCAATATCTTCCGGATCACCCGAAAGAGCAGCCCAACGGAAAGGCCCGACACCACGGCAGAACAGCGGGCGGATATAAGCCGGCACAAAGCCCGGAAATGCAAATGCATCTTCCAAGCCCTCTTCCAGCGCCATCTGACGGATATTATTGCCATAATCAACGGTCGGAATACCGGCATTCCAGAAGTCAAGCATGGCCTGAACCTGCACCTTCATGGACGCGCGGGCAGCTTTTGCAACGCCTTTCGGGTCGCTTTCCTGCTTGGCGCGCCATTCAGCAACGCTCCAGCCGATCGGCAAATAACCGTGTACCGGATCATGCGCCGAGGTCTGGTCGGTAACAATATCAGGGCGCACACCACGCTTGACGAGTTCAGGGTAAATTTCCGCCGCATTACCAATCAGTGCAATGGATTTGGCTTCGCCCGCCTTCGTCCATTCGTCAATTTTCATTAATGCTTCATCAAGGCTATGGGTCTTTTCATCGACATAACGGGTACGTAAACGGAAGTCGGCGCGGGTTTCATCGCATTCGACAGCCAAACAGCAAGCACCTGCCATCACGGCAGCAAGCGGCTGAGCGCCACCCATGCCGCCAAGACCGCCGGTCAAAATCCATTTACCCTTCAGATTGCCGTTATAATGCTGACGGCCAGCTTCCACAAAGGTTTCGTAAGTGCCCTGCACAATCCCTTGCGCGCCGATATAAATCCACGAACCGGCTGTCATCTGGCCATACATGGCCAAGCCTTTTTTATCCAACTCGTTGAAATGATCCCATGTCGCCCAATGCGGCACCAGATTGGAATTCGCAATCAACACGCGCGGTGCATCTTTATGGGTGCGGAACACACCAACCGGCTTGCCGGATTGTACCAGCAGGGTTTCATTGTCTTCCAAGGTTTTCAGCGTGGCGACAATCTTGTCAAAATCATCCCATGTGCGGGCGGCGCGGCCGATGCCGCCATAAACCACCAGTTCATGCGGGCGCTCGGCGACATCAGGATCAAGATTGTTCATCAGCATACGCAGCGGCGCTTCGGTGAGCCAGCTTTTTGCGTTCAATTCTGTGCCGCGCGGTGCGCGTACATCGCGCTCATTGTGACGTGGATTGGACATGATTTCCCCTTGTTTAAATTTTAAAGCTTGGCCGCAACGTCTTCAATGCGTTGCAGCAATGTTTTGAGATGGACGCGCAAACGCTCTGCCTTGGCTTCATCATAGGCAAAAGGCAGGCTTTCCGAGGCTAAATGGGTCTTTTGCGCGAGCTCCATCTGAATAGCGTGCACGCGATTTTGCGGCTGGCCGTAATAACGTGTTGTCCAGCCACCTTTAAAGCGACCGTTCAAAATCGAGCTATAGCCGCTGGCTTTACTGGTCACATCGACGGCAATTGCTTCAATTTCTGCGGCGCAGGTTTTGCCCATATCAGTGCCGATATTGAAATCCGGCAGCGTGCCCTCAAACAAAAACGGAATATGGGAGCGGATGGAATGGCAATCATAGACAATTGCAATGCCGTGAATATTTTTAACCCGCTCAATTTCAGCCGCAAAAGCATCGTGATAAGGCTTATGAAACCGGCTCAAACGATCCTGAATATCATCTGAATTCGGCTCCTCACCTTCTTTCCAGATAGCAAGACCATCAAAATCCGTGGTCGGGATCAAGCTGGTGGTATTCTGCCCCGGATAAAGGCTCACACCTTCAGGATCGCGATTAGCATCAATGCAATAGCGATGGAACGTTGCACGCACTGTCGTGGCATTTTCCAACAAGCCGTCATAGAGCTTGTGAATATGCCAATCCGTATCGGCAAGAATACGGCCATTATCATTAAGCCTTGCCCATATATCATCCGGCACATTTGTGCCGGTATGAGGCAAACCGATTATGACCGGCGATGAACCTTGTTTAACCTCAAAGGCTTGCATGTTAAGCCTCCAAGGATGGCAGAATGCCAGTGCTGATGCTGGCGTTCAGTGAACCATCGGCAACAACGGCTGTTGCAGCTTCAAGGTCATTTGCCATATAGCGATCAATATCGAGTGTCGGCACTTTAACGCGCAAAGCAGCCATCGCGTTTTTCAGTTCAGGGCTGGTTTCCAGTGGTCCGCGCAGTTCCACGCCAAGAGCACCACTCAAAGCTTCAATACCGATAATGGCATTAAGATTGTCGGTCATTTGCAGCAAGCGACGCGCACCATGACAAGCCATCGAAACATGATCTTCCTGATTGGCAGAAGTCGGGGTAGAATCCACCGATGCCGGATGTGCCATCTGCTTATTTTCGCTCATCAAGGCAGCTGAAGTGACTTCAGCAATCATCAGGCCGGAATTAAGACCCGGCTTTTTAGCCAGGAAGGCTGGCAGACCAAAAGACAGCGCCGGATCAACCAAAAGCGCGATACGGCGCTGCGCAATTGCACCAATTTCGCAAATCGCCAAAGCAATCTGATCCGCAGCAAAGGCCACCGGTTCAGCATGAAAATTACCGCCGGAAATCACACTGTCATCAGAAAGCACCAGCGGATTATCGGTAACCGCATTCGCTTCAATTTCAAGGCTGCGGGCAGCCTGACGCAAAATATCAAGACATGCGCCATCCACCTGCGGCTGACAACGAATGCAATAAGGATCCTGCACGCGCTGATCGCCTTCCAGATGGCTGTCACGAATAACCGAACCGGCGAGCAGATTACGCAGAGCTGATGCGGTATCAATCTGCCCCTGATGGCCACGCAATGTATGAATATCCGGATGGAATGGCGCAGTGGACCCCATCGCGGCATCGGTGGAAAGCGCACCGGTAATCAATGCTGATTGCAACGCACGATGCGCACGGAAAAGACCGGCAAGCGCTAAAGCGGTTGAGGTCTGGGTGCCGTTAATAAGTGCCAAGCCTTCCTTTGCGGCCAGCACAACAGGGGTAAGCCCTGCTTTTTTCAAAGCATCTGCGCCGGAAAGGCGGGCGCCTTGATAAAAAGCTTCACCTTCGCCGATCATCACCGCAGCCATATGGGCAAGCGGTGCCAAATCACCGGAAGCACCTACTGACCCCTTGGCAGGGATCATCGGATGCACGCCTTTTTCCAGCATGCCTTCAATCAAAGTGATGAGCTCAAGACGTACACCGGATGCACCGCGACCAAGCGAGATAAGCTTCAGCGCCATAATCAGGCGTACAATGTCTTGGCTTAACGGCTCACCCACGCCGCAGCAATGCGACAAGATCAAGTTGCGTTGCAGTGTTGCTACATCTTCCGGCGCAATGCGGATGGAGGCCAGCTTACCAAAGCCGGTATTAATGCCATAAACCGGTGCATCACCAGCCGCGATTTCGGCAATACGATTGGCAGCTTTTTCGATAGCGCCATGAAAAGACGTATCAATACGTACGCTTAAATTTTCACGATAGATTTTCTCAAGAGTTCCAAGAGAAACACTGCCGGGTTTGAGAACGAGAGTCATCTGTTGCTCCATCGGGGACAATGCCCACGGGTTATGAAAATTAAATCTGACCTTTGAAAATCCGCTTCCAAAGCGGATTGAAACCGATGCGGTAAACAAGTTCTGCCGGACGCTCGACATCCCAAATGGCAATGTCGGCATCTTTGCCGATTTCAAGCGTGCCGGTTTGCGCCAACACACCAAGCGCACGCGCTGCTTCACGCGTCACACCGGCAATGCACTCATCCACAGTCATGCGGAAAAGTGTGGCCCCCATATTCATGGTTAAAAGCAGTGATGTCAGTGGTGATGTGCCCGGATTATTATCGGTTGCCAGCGCCATTTTTGTGCCAGCGGCACGGAAAAGCTCAACCGGCGGTTTTTGTGTTTCGCGGATGAAATAATATGCCCCCGGCAACAAGACGGCCACGGTTCCGACTTGCGCCATCGCCTGCGCACCAGCTTCATCAGTATATTCCAGATGATCGGCAGAAAGCGCCTGATATGAAGCGGCTAATGCTGCTCCATGCAAATTCGACAACTGATCAGCATGGAGTTTTACCGGCAGATCATAGGCTTTAGCGGCATCAAAAACACGCGCCATTTCATCGGGCAAAAAGGCAATGCCTTCACAAAAACCGTCAACCGCATCTGCCAGTTTTTCGGCAGCAATGAGCGGCAACATTTCATTGATGATTTTATCAATATAGGCCTGCTTATCGCCGTTCATTTCCGGCGGCAAAGCATGTGCGCCCAAGAAAGTCGTGCGCACAGCAATATCACGTTTTTCACCGAGTTTGCGCGCCGCACGCAGTGCTTTCATTTCGTTTTCAGTATCGAGACCATAACCGGATTTGATCTCGATCGTTGTCACACCTTCAGCAATCAATGCATCCAGACGCGGCAGGCTCTCCTGCACCAGATCACCTTCACTTGCTGCACGTAAATTTTTAACCGATGAAACAATGCCCCCGCCGGCGCGCGCAACTTCTTCATAAGTTGCACCATTAAGGCGCAATTCAAACTCGTGTGCGCGATTACCCGCATGCACAAGATGCGTATGACAATCAATCAGACCGGGCGTAATCAGACGTCCCTGACAATCAATTGTTTCAAAATCAGCAAATTCAGGCGGCATTTCGCCCAATGCACCCGCATAGGCAATTTTGCCATCGCGCACAGCAAGTGCCGCATCTTCAATCAAGCCCAGACCACTTAGTTTTTCTGCAAGCGTAATCATGCGCGCATTGATTAAAACGAAGTCGGATTTCTTTGCCATCAGCATTTTTCTCTCTTCCCCTGATTGCACATAATGTATATACATAATAATCAAGCCGCCAAGAGGAAAAATGTACAAAATTACATTTTGTTGAAAAACAAACGGGAAAACCAAGCGGCAGGAGGAGTTTTGATCTATGTCGGCAAGCGCCACTCATGCGAGCACTATCCATGCAAGCCAAGCTCTGTTGCCAAACGGCTGGGCGCAAAATGTGCGCCTCACCATTGCCGGCGGCAAGATAAGCAACATCGAAACTGATGTAGAAGCTCAGGCGCATGACGAGCGCCAGCATGTCATTCTCAGCGGCATGCCGAATATTCACAGCCACGCGTTTCAATATGGCATGGCAGGCCTTGCCGAAAAGCGCGGCAGCTCTGCCGACAGCTTCTGGAGCTGGCGCGAAATTATGTATAAATTTGCGCTGACCATGTCGCCCGATCAAGCACGCATAGTCGCGATGCGCCTTTATATCGATATGCTGGAGGCAGGCTTCACTCGCGTTGGCGAATTTCATTATCTCCATCACGACCGCGACGGCACACCTTATGCCAACATTTCCGAAATGGCCGACCAGATTGTTTCCGCTGCACATACAACCGGTATCGGCCTCACACTGCTGCCCGTATTCTATGCTCATTCCGGTTTTGGCGGCAGTGCTCCCAATGAAGGCCAGCGCCGTTTCATCAATGATGAAACAAATTTTGCGCGCCTCATTGAAGGCTGTCAAAAATCCTTATCCCTTATGGATGGTGCAGTTTTGGGCGTCGCCCCCCATAGTTTGCGCGCCGTCACTCCGGATGAATTGAACTTTGCGGCACAGCTTTTGCCTAATGCGCCACTGCATATTCACATTTCCGAGCAAGTGAAAGAAGTTGAAGATTGCATCGCATGGTCAGGACAGCGCCCTGTCGAATGGCTGTTAAACCATCAGAACCTATCATCCCGCTGGTGCCTCATTCATGCAACCCATATGAATGACACAGAAACAAAAGGCGTTGCCAATGCAGGTGCAATTGCCGGTCTGTGCCCTGTAACCGAGGCCAATTTGGGTGACGGCACCTTCAACGCCCCGTGCTTTCATGAGCATGGCGGGCAGTTCGGCATTGGCTCCGATTCCAATGTGCTGATCGGCATTGGCGACGAATTGCGCCAATATGAATATTCTCAGCGCCTGCAACATCTCGCCCGCAATGTGCTGGCACAAAGTGAAGGTTCCACCGGTCGCGCCGTATTTGATGGTGCCGTTCAAGGCGGCAATATTTCCATGGGACGCGCTCAGGATGGCTTAAAAACCGGCGCATCTGCCGATTTTCTCTCACTCGACATGCAGCGTTTGCCCGACACCAAAGGCGACACTATTCTTGACGCTTGGATTTTCGCTGGTCGCGCAAGCGTTTCCGATGTCTGGGTACGCGGCAAAAAACAGGTGGAAAATGGCCGCCACGCCATGCGCGATGTGGCCGAACTCGCATTCCAGCAAACGATACGTGAGCTATTGAATTAAACAGGCTCACGCATTGACTTGCGGAAAAGACCCGAGATTAGAGGAGAAAACACCTGTAATCTCGTGTCCGAGACCGGGATAAATAATATCCACATCGGTGATCAGCTCCGCACGGTGCCATGTGCGCCGGTTAAGCTTCAAACAGGCCGCATTGGTTTCAATGCCGAGTATGCCTGCTAATGTAGTATCGGCATTAATCGCACGAATAGTGTGCTTGGCTTCATTCCACGGAATATGGCCAAGTAACCATGTGCCGGGCGGCGTTTCTTCAAATGTTTCCGCCGCCACTTCCGGCACTTTTGCCAAGGAAATGATGCGGTCTTCATAGGCTTCAGGCTTTTCATTGACGATATGCAGGCACAAAATACGTAAAATCTTGTGATCCGTCGCAAGCTGCAATTCTTTTGCTTTTGCCGGTGCAATACGTTCTTCACGACGCAGCAATATTTCATGGCGATATTGCTGACCGGTTTCCTTTGCTTCTTTGGCAAAGTCACGGATCTGCATAAACATCACACTATCAGCCTGCGGGGCAGAAACGAAGGAACCTGCTTTGCGGCGACGATTGATCAATCCACGCTCGGCAAGGCGCGATAAAACGCGATTAACGGTCATGCGGGAGCACTGATATTGCTCCATAAAATCGCTTTCGCTTGGAATTTTATCACCCGGCGCCCAATGGCCATTGATGATATTTTCTTCAATATCTTTTTGAATTTGCTCTGAAAGACTGACCGGAGCATTATTTTCCTGGTTCAAACTGCACCTTCGTCACATTCAGCAAAGAGCTGATTTCAAACACAATAATAAAATCATCTTACTTTATATATTTCATGCGAAGATGACCAATGTCTTTTTGTATAGACTATTATTTCAGATGCAAGCAA
>JAEWHQ010000213.1 GCA_023387715.1 Pseudomonadota bacterium
CTGCAAGACCATATGGAGCTTTATATCCAGCAATCTTGCGTGCAGCCGATAACGCTTCACTCAAAACTTAATCTGTTTTCAAAAGCCATGATCGGCGCGCAGTGGTTGTTTTTCAAATCCGGTGACGGTGCTAGCAACCATTTTGAAAGTGCCGCCTTTTTACGCTCAAAAGCCGGTGTTGAATATCCCGATATTCAATATCACTTCCTGCCGGCAGCTATCCGCTATGATGGTAAAGCGGCTGCGGAAGGGCATGGCTTTCAGGCGCATGTCGGGCCGATGCGCTCCAAATCACGGGGCGCAGTCACGCTTCGCTCTGCTGATCCGCGCGACAAGCCAAAAATTCAGTTCAATTATATGTCGCATCCCGATGATTGGGCAGATTTCCGCCACTGCATCCGCCTCACCCGCGAGATTTTTGGCCAGCATGCTTTTAATCCCTATCGTGGCGAGGAAATTCAACCGGGCAAACATGTGCAAACAGATGACGAGCTGGATGACTTCATCCGTGAACATGCTGAAAGCGCCTTCCACCCATGCGGTACCTGTAAAATGGGTGCGGCTGATGATTCGATGGCGGTTGTTGACCCTGAATGCCGCGTTATCGGCGTTGAAAATTTACGTATCGCGGATTCGTCAATTTTCCCGCGTATTACTAATGGCAATCTCAATGCCCCTTCAATCATGACCGGCGAAAAAGCCGCCGATCATATTTTAGGACATGATATGCTGCCCCGCTCCAACAAACAGCCGTGGATCAATCCACGCTGGCAAGTTTCAGACCGTTAAGAATAAAGGAGTTTCTTTGATGAAAGCCCAACCTAAAGCCTCCCATTTCATTGGCGGTCAGTTTGTAGAAGACCATGATGGTCGCGAGCTTAATGTGCTTTATCCGGCAACCGGTGAAGTGATTGCGCAATTGCGCAGTGCCACCCCAGCCATTATTGAACAAGCGATGCAAAGTGCCGCCAAAGCCCAGGTTGAATGGGCTGCAAAAAAGCCGGTGGAACGTGGCCGTATTTTAATGCGCGCCGCCGAATTGTTGCGCGCCAATAACGAAGAGCTCTCGAAGCTTGAAACACTCAACACCGGTAAAGCTATTCAGGAAACACTGGTGGCGGATGCGGCATCGGCTGCTGATGCGCTTGAGTTTTTAAGTGGTGCGACTGCATCTTTTAACGGCGAATTTGTCGATCTCGGCGGCTCGTTTGCTTATACAAAGCGCGAAGCACTGGGCGTTTGTGTTGGTATTGGTGCGTGGAATTACCCGATCCAGATCGCCGCATGGAAATCCGCGCCCGCCCTTGCCATGGGCAATGCCTTTATCTTCAAGCCATCAGAAAATACGCCGCTGACTGCTTTGGCACTTGCAGAAATCTACCATGAAGCCGGTTTGCCAGCCGGTCTTTTCAATGTGGTACAAGGCTTTGGCGATGTCGGTGCGGCTTTGATCGACCATCCGACCACTGCAAAAGTGTCGCTCACCGGCTCAGTGCCAACAGGGCGCAAAATCATGGCGCAGGCTGGAAATCATCTCAAACATGCAACCATGGAACTGGGCGGCAAATCTCCGCTTATCGTCTTTGATGATGCCGATATTGAAAATGCCATCGGCGGCGCCATGCTCGGCAATTTCTATTCCACCGGACAGGTCTGCTCCAACGGCACCCGCGTTTTTGTTCATAAAAATATCCATGATCAATTTGTGAGCCGCCTGATCGAACGCACTGCGAAAATCAAACTCGGTGATCCGTTGGATGAAACAACCCAGATGGGCCCGCTCATCAGCCGCGCCCAACTCGACCGCGTTTTGTCTTTCATTGAAAAAGGCAAGGCGGAAGGCGCGAAACTCGTTCATGGCGGCGATGTGGCCAAAGTTACTGGTTTTGAAAACGGCTTTTATATTCAACCGACCATCTTCACTGATGTGCAAGACACAATGACCATCGCGCGGGAAGAAATCTTCGGCCCTGTCATGAGCGTTTTGTCTTTTGAAGATGAGGCTGAAGTGATTGCCCGCGCCAATGCAACCGAGTTTGGCTTGGCTGCCGGTGTTTTCACCCAAAATCTGGCACGTGGACATCGTGTGATCGGCCAGTTGAAAGCAGGCACCTGCTGGATCAACGCCTATAATCTCACACCCGTCGAAGTGCCATTTGGCGGCTATAAAAGTTCCGGTATCGGCCGTGAAAACGGTGTGGCGGCGCTTGAACATTACAGTCAGATCAAAACTGTCTATGTTGAAGCCGGAGATGTCGACAGCCCCTACTAATGCACAAGGGAATCGCCTGACGATTCCTTAAAGCCTGACGGGACATGGCCGTGAATATTGGTGTTTTTTCAGATTACACCAGTGTCACGGCCTTTTTCTTGCGGCATATCCGCCATTTAATCGATTCTATTCCAGCTAAGCCGCATTTTATCGTGGAACGAGCGGCTCTGATCACATAAGCAAAAGGCGCATTGTTACTTGGCATCCAAGGTAAGCAGCATCAGGTGCGTCCGGAGCGAATATAGGAGGTCGTAATGGCTAAATGGGTATATAATTTCGGAGACGGAAAAGCAGAAGGAGCGGCAACAGACCGCGAGCTTCTCGGAGGCAAAGGAGCGAACTTGGCTGAAATGTGCAGCCTCGGCTTG
>JAEWHQ010000148.1 GCA_023387715.1 Pseudomonadota bacterium
GAGCAAAATCTCGGACCCGATCTGAGCGGGGAACCATTGCGCCACCCGGATGTGAAGCAGATGTTCGAACGGCTTGACAACGGCACCTATCGCTCGAAAGCGCATGTAAACTGAGGCTGACGGTTTCTGTCGTTAGAGCATTTTCAGAAAAACTGTGAAACGGTTTGCGAAAAAGGGCGCTCGAAGCGCCCTTTTTGTTTGACAAGACTGGCAATCAATTGCCGGACTTGGCTTTTTCCTGCTCGGCCTTCATCTTGGCCTCGAATTCCTTCTGGCGCGCCTGGACTGCTTCCTGAAGCTCCTTCTGGCGCTCTTCAAGCTCGGACTGCTTGAGGCCCGGACCCGTCAGAGCCTGCGTGAAGCCGCTCAGCGTTACCGGAATCGGGTTCTGCTTGTTCTGATAGTTGACAGAGGTCAGCGTCAGCTTGCCGCCCTTCTTGAGCGCATTGACGAGATCGTCGGAAAGCGGAGCCTCGGCGATGCAGCGAACAGGGAAGCAAATGCCGTATTCGAGTTTCGTGGGCTTGTTGGTATCGATCTGAAGGCCGACACCCGCCGGGATCAGACGACCGATCGGCACGGTGACCTGAAAAATCTTGCGATTGATCTTGCCTGTGATCTCAATGAGGTTGACGGCGGTGAGGAGCTGGCCTGAATCGGCGGTGACAATGTTCTGCGTGTTGCAAATATCATTGTCTTCCTGCTTGGAGCAAACCTTGAACCAGCCTTCAGGAGGCTGCTGGGCAAAGGCCGGCATGGATGAAGCTGCAAGCAAAGCGAACACGCCAGCCAGTGCAGATGAGGCCGCGATCGTCTTTTTGCTGGACATGATCAACAGGTTCCTTTCAATGCTTTCGTTTTGGGCTTTAAAACCCGATTACCCCTTTCAGGGCGGTCAGCTATTGCTTAAACATCTGCAAACTCAATTGTTTAAAAATGCGGCGAGAGCGTGACCAATATGCTTAATGTTGTGTTACACTGACTTATCTGTGTAATCCAGAGGCCGTTCAAGCACAATTCATTGCAATTGTTAAAAAAATCACATTCGTTTACGAATGTCACTCTATTGACACGCTTTTTAAAGACCAAAAGCCTTAACTTATGCATGATTGTTTACGAATCGTTCCGGTGCAAAAATATCTGCCGGAGCTTATGTCAGGTGAATTTGATGATGATTAAAACGATAACTTATTCCGCTTTGCTGACGGCGGCAGTCTCATTGAATTTGACTACATTGACGAGAGCCGAGCCATCCCATTCGCTTGCGATGCACGGGCTTGCGGCATTGCCGCGTGATTACCCGTATTTTCCTTATGTGAACCCTGATGCACCGAAAGGCGGGCAGGTGCGCTATGGTGTTGTGGGTACTTTCGACAGCCTTAATCCGTTTGTCCTGAAAAGCATGCGCACCACGGCGCGCGGCCTGTTTATGGATGGTGATTTCGGCAATCTTGTCTTTGAAAGCCTGATGCAGCGTTCACGTGATGAAGCTTTTTCGCTTTACGGACTTTTGGCTGAAAAAGTCGAAACGGATGAAGAGCGCCACTGGGTGGAATTCACACTGAACCCGCACGCCAAATGGTCGGACGGCCAGCCGGTGACGGTTGAAGACGTGATCTTTACCTATGAACTGCTGACGGAAAAAGGTCGCCCGCCCTATAATAACCGGATGAGTCGCATCGAGAAAATTGAAAAAACGGGCGAGCGTAAAGTGCGCTTTACCTTCAATGATAAATCCGACCGCGAGTTTCCGTTATTGATTGCGTCCACCATGCCGGTTTTGCCAAAGCACGCCATTGAAACGGATAGTTTTGGCAATGCTTCGCTCAAAGCACCTGTCGGCAGCGGGCCTTATAAAGTAGCGCATGTTTCCCCCGGTCAGTCGATTATTTATGAGCGCGATACGAATTACTGGGCGAAAGATCTGCCGGTCAAACGCGGCTTTGATAATTTCGACAAGATCAGCATTGAATATTTCCGCAATGAAACGGCCTTGTTTGAAGCCTTTAAAAAAGGCGTGGTCGATGTTTTTCTTGAGGGCAATCCGACCCGATGGCAGACATCGTACAATTTTCCCGCTGTTAAAGACGGACGCGTGATCAAGGCAGGTTTCAATCGCGGTATTCCGGTCAACTTGCTGGGTTTCACTTTTAATACACGCCGCGAAATTTTTGCAGACCCTCAGGTTCGTCACGCTTTGAGCCTGTTGTTTGATTTTGAATGGGCTAATCGCAGCCTGTTTTCAGATCAATACCGGCGCACCGAAGGCTATTGGTTTGGCTCCAGCCTTTCCGCCGTTGGCGTTAAGGCCGATGAGCGTGAACGGGCATTGCTTACACCTTTTAAAACAGCGGTGCGCAGCGATGTGATGGAAGGCAAATGGCATGCTTCCAGAACAGACGGCAGCGGTCATGACCGTAAGCTTGTGCGTGAAGCTATGCGCCTGTTGAAAAAAGCCGGCTATCGATTTGAAAAGGGCAAGGCTATCGGCAAAGATGGCAAGCCGTTTGAATTTGAAATTATGACCCGCTCGGTTGATGAAGAAAAAGTTTCGCTCGCTTTCAAGCGTAATCTGGAGCGGCTCGGCATTCAGGTGGTTGTGCGCACAGTTGATGATGCTCAATATCAGCACCGGATGCAGACTTTTGACTATGATATGCTGCTTGGCGCGCTGACCGGAACACTGGCGCCGGGCAATGAGCAGTGGAACCGTTGGGGCAGTGCCTCACGCGATGCTCATGGCAGTTTCAACTATGCCGGTGCTGCCGATCCGGCGATTGATGCGATGATTGAGGCTATGCTTGCAGCGCGTGAACAGGAAGATTTTGTCAGTGCTGTGCGTGCGATGGATCGGGTGTTGATTTCAGGTGATTATTACATCCCGCTTTATCACTTGCCACAACAATGGGTGGCGCATTGGGGGCGGGTTAAATATCCCGAAAAGACCTCGCTTTTCGGCTATCAGCTGCCTGCATGGTGGGCTGAAGATGCCCAGAAATAAGTGATGCAAATGAAAAGGCCTTGGAAAGATATTTCCAAGGCCTTTTTTTAATTGGCGATCAGCGATTTGACACCGTCAGCCACGAATTGCACCGCAAGGGCTGCGAGAATGACACCGAGAAGTCGGGTGAGAATTGAGCGGCCGGTTTCGCCTAAAAAACGATCTACGCGCTCTGCCAGCAAAAGCGTAACATAAGTAATGACCATACAGGCCAGAATCACCAGAATGAGCATCGAGCGCTCAACAGGGGCGTGAAAGCCGTCGGAGAGCAGGATGACTGCCGAAATAGCGCCGGGCCCTGCAATCAGCGGAATAGCAAGCGGGAAGGCCGCGATATTGTGGATGTGATCCTTGGTGATGGCAACTTCAGCGCTTTTTTCTTTGCGCTCGGTGCGTTTTTCAAAAATCATTTCAAACGCAATCCAGAACAGGAGCAGACCACCGGCAACGCGAAACGCGCCGATGCTGATGCCAAACAGGCTCATGATCTGTGCGCCTGCAATGGCAAAGATGGTGAGCAGGATGAAACCGATAATGGTTGCGCGTTTGGCAACCTGATTGCGCGCCTGCCGGTTCATGCCCGGTGTCAGCGCTAAAAACAATGGAGCTAATCCGGGAGGGTCAATTGTTACAAGCAGTGTGACCAGAGCACTCAAAATTGTATCAATGAAACCCATGGGGCCTTAGTCCTCCGGTTGAAGTCACGACTCAAATTGTTAAAGTAACGCTTATGTTAGCTTAGTTGCCGCCGCAGGTCGATGAACTGCCTTTTCGACTATAGAATGAAGTTTGGACATATCCTGTGGAAAGGTGATTGGCACATAACTTCTTGTGCGGGGGTTGAATTGTGAATATCTTTCAAAGTGTTGAATTTCATTCACATTTCAGCAAGCGCAAAAAGCTGGTAAATTGGTGTTTTACGAGTTTTTCCTATATAAGTTGTGTTTACCGATTCTGTTAAGAAAGACCTTTGAATAGTGTCAAATCTAACTCCGCCACCCGGTTCAGATGATGCCAATGGTCCAATTGGGCCGAGCGGTATTGAACCGATTTCAATCGTTGAGGAAATGCAGCGTTCCTATCTCGATTACGCAATGAGCGTTATCGTGAGTCGCGCGCTTCCTGATGTGCGCGACGGGCTGAAGCCTGTTCATCGTCGTATTATGCATGCGATGAATGAAATGGGGCTCGCCTGGAACAAACCATATCGTAAATCCGCTGGTGTCGTCGGTGAGGTTATGGGTAAGTATCACCCGCATGGTGATGCTTCTATCTATGACGCACTCGTACGTATGGCGCAGGATTTCTCGCTCCGCGAGCCGTTGATCAACGGGCAGGGGAACTTTGGTTCCATTGACGGTGATCCGCCGGCTGCGATGCGTTATACCGAGTGCCGTCTGCAAAAAGTTTCTGAATATTTGCTGGCCGATATCGATAAAGATACGGTTGATTTTCAGGACAACTATGATGGCCGCGAACACGAACCACGCGTTCTGCCAGCTCGTTTTCCAAACCTTCTGGTCAACGGTTCCGGCGGTATTGCTGTTGGTATGGCGACCAATATTCCACCGCACAATTTGGGCGAAATTATCGATGGCTGCGTTGCGCTGATCGATAATCCGGAAATCAGCCTTGAAGAAATGATGGAAATCATTCCGGGCCCTGATTTCCCGACCGGCGGTATCATTCTTGGTCGCTCCGGCATTCATTCAGCCTATAGCACAGGCCGCGGCTCTGTGATCATGCGTGGTCGCACCGCTATTGAGCCGATGCGCGGTGACCGCGAAGCTATTATCATCACTGAAGTTCCTTATCAGGTGAATAAGGCTTCGATGATCGAGAAAATGGCTGAATTGGTGCGCGATAAGCGCATCGAAGGCATTTCCGATCTGCGTGACGAATCTGACCGTGACGGCTACCGCGTTGTGGTGGAGCTGAAGCGTGATGCTGTTGCCGATGTGGTGCTGAACCAGCTGTTCCGTTACACCCCGCTGCAAACGTCATTCGGCTGCAACATGGTTGCGCTGAATGGTGGTAAGCCGGAACTGATGGTGCTTTTGGATATGCTGCGCGCATTTGTGGCCTTCCGTGAGGAAGTTGTCACCCGCCGCACCAAGTTCCTGCTCAATAAAGCCCGCGAACGCGCCCATGTCTTGGTTGGTTTGGCGATTGCTGTTGCCAATATTGACGAGATTATTGCGCTGATCCGCCGTGCGCCGGATCCGACAACTGCACGTGAGCAGTTGATGGAACGCCGTTGGCCTGCGGCTGATGTGGCGCCATTGATCCGTTTGATCGATGATCCGCGTCATAAGATCAACGAAGACAGCACTTATAATCTGTCGGAAGAGCAGGCGCGTGCAATTCTTGAATTGCGCTTGCAGCGTCTGACCGCGTTGGGTCGTGATGAAATTGCCGATGAACTGAACAAAATCGGCGAAGAAATCCGCGATTATCTCGACATTCTGGCTTCGCGTGAACGCGTGATGACCATTGTGAAGGATGAGCTCAAGGCTGTTCATGACGAATTTGCCACCCCGCGCCGCACCGAGCTTGGTGCCGGTGGCGCTGAAATGGACGATGAAGACCTGATCGCACGTGAAGATATGGTGGTGACTGTCAGTCACGCCGGTTATATCAAGCGCGTGCCATTGGCCACTTATCGTGCGCAGCGCCGTGGCGGCAAGGGGCGCTCCGGCATGACAACGCGCGATGAAGATTCGGTCACACGTCTCTTCGTTGCCAATACGCATACGCCTGTTCTGTTCTTCTCTTCACGCGGTATCGTTTATAAAGAGAAGGTCTGGCGCTTGCCGATCGGTACGCCGCAATCACGCGGTAAAGCGCTGATCAATATGCTGCCATTGCAGCAGGGTGAACGTATCACCACCATTATGCCATTGCCTGAGGATGAAGATTCATGGGCAAATCTGGACGTGATGTTTGCAACAACGCGCGGTACTGTGCGTCGTAACAAGCTGAGCGACTTTGTTCAGGTTAATCGCAATGGTAAAATTGCGATGAAACTGGAAGATGACGGCGACGAAATCCTCTCAGTCGATACATGTACCGAATTTGACGATGTGCTTCTGACAGCGGCTGGCGGCCAGTGTATCCGCTTCCCAGTCACTGATGTGCGTGTCTTTGCCGGACGTAATTCGATCGGTGTTCGCGGTATCAATATGGCTGAGGGCGATCGTATTATTTCGATGGCAATTCTTGGTCACGTCGATGCAACGCCGGCTGAGCGTACTGCCTATCTGAAACGTGTCATTGCGGAACGCAGAAATGCGGCCGGTGATGATGTTGAGGATGTGGTGGATACACTGGAAGAAGGCGTCGAAGATACAGAGCTTAATGATGAGCGCTTTGAAGAGCTGAAAGCCCGCGAGCAGACTGTTTTGACGGTCAGCGAGTTTGGTTACGGCAAGCGTTCTTCATCTTATGAATTCCGTATTTCAGGCCGTGGCGGTAAGGGTATCCGCGCAACCGATACATCGAAAACTGATGAAATCGGCAAGCTGATTGCGCTGTTCCCGGTTGAGCCAAGCGATCAGATCCTGCTGGTTTCTGATGGTGGACAGCTGATCCGCGTACCGGTTGAAGGTATTCGTATTGCCGGACGTTCGACCAAGGGTGTGACGATTTTCAACACAGCCGATGGTGAGAAGGTCGTTTCTGTTGAGCGCATTTCCGAAACGGAAAGCGACGATGAAGACGAGGCCGATATTGCAGTTGAAGGTGGTGAGGGTGCACAGGCAAGTGCTCCTGAAGCGTCTCAACCGGCACCGGACGCCGAATAAAAAATAAACTAAAAAAGAAGGGCGGTGCTTTAAAAGCGCCGCCCTTTTTAAATGCCAAGACTGGAGGGAATTGGCTGTTTCATCGGAATTAAAATCTTGTCAATTCTTACGAATTGAATTTAATATTATATTTAAAATCAATAATTTATTTTGTTTTTCTTATAATGGGATTCATGCAGAATTGTGTGTTTAAGGGTGGTGAGTGCAGCTTGAGCGAGATGGCTTAAAAGTGGGGGCTTTTATGCATTGCTTGCCAGTAAACAGCTCCATTCGATTTGTTCTGACGCTTGGATGCACGTTCTTCCAGCAGCAAAATAATTGCTGAGGCTGCCATTGCGATCATCATGGATAAAGCGAGTAGAAAAATCATCATCTCAGTTTCCTTTCATCTAGAAAACGTGCGACGCGCGATTTGGTTTCATCATGGTTTAAAAATAGTATAAAAAAATTATAGGCTTTCGATATTTGATCGCTTTAAAAATCTTGTTGTGTTCGAAAATAGCTTTAATTGTCGGCTGGTTTGTGAATTTTTATTGAAACCATGCTGCAATTGCAGGATAGATTTGTTTTTCCTTATTCGGCATGTTGAAAATGATGCGCAAAAAGGTTAGCTGACAGATATGACAACAGCGATTTATGCGGGCTCATTTGACCCGGTCACCAATGGCCATATGGATGTTTTGAAAGGGGCGCTGCGTCTTTCCGGGCATGTTATAGTTGCCATCGGCATTCACCCCGGTAAAAAACCGCTTTTCACTTTTGAAGAGCGTGTATCGCTGATTGAGCAAGCCGTTTCCGAAGTGCTCGGAAAAGAGGCTGTTTCACGTATTTCTGTTATTTCATTTGATGGTCTGGTCATTGATGCCGCACGCAAACATAATGCGCAATTAATGATGCGTGGTTTGCGTGATGGTACTGATCTTGATTATGAAATGCAGATGGCCGGCATGAACGGCATTATGGCACCGGACTTGCAGACGGTTTTTTTACCGGCTGATCCGGCTGTTCGAACGATTACTGCCACATTGGTTCGTCAAATTGCAGCGATGAAAGGTGATATCACACCTTTTGTACCCGCTTGCGTGGCAAGTGCTTTAAAAGCCAAATTCAAATCCTGACATCAGGGAGACCCTTAATATGTCATTTCTGCATTCGGCTCTGGCCGCAACAACCCTCATGGCTATGGCGTTTTCATCGTCAATCAGTGCCCATGCGGCAGATCCGGAAAATACTGTTGTCCTGACCCTGAAGGACGGCGATGTAGCGATTGAACTGAACCCTGATGTTGCACCAAAGCATGTTGAGCAGATCAAAAAGCTCGTACGTGAAGGCGCTTATGACGGCGTTGCATTTCATCGCGTTATTCCGGGTTTCATGGCGCAGACCGGCGATGTGAAGTTCGGTAATCTGGACAAGAATTACAACGCAACCCGCGTTGGTACCGGCGGTTCACAATATGCTGATATTCCGGCTGAGTTTTCAGATAAGCCATTTGTGCGCGGCACAGTGGGCATGGCACGCAGCCAGAACCCAAACTCCGCCAATTCACAGTTCTTCATCATGTTTAATGAAGGTTCTTTCCTGAATGGCCAATATACGGTCATTGGTGAAGTTACCAGCGGCATGGAAGCTGTTGATAAGATAAAGAAGGGTAATGAAGCTGATAATGGTTCAGTTGATAACCCGGACAAGATCGTCAAAGCGATTGTTTTGAGCGACCGTAAATAAGACCTGTGCGGCCAACTTGTTTGGCCGCATCTCTTTAAAAAATTTTGCCGCTGATACAGAGTTTGCATAAAAGCGGCCAAGATAAAACGAACAGGAGAGGCCAGATGGCTTACAAAGATCCAGAAAACACGCTCATTCTCGAAACCACCAAAGGTAATGTAGCGATTGAGCTGTTCCCAGATTTGGCACCTGGCCATGTTGCACGTATCAAGGAACTGGCACGTGAAGGCGCTTATGACGGCGTTGTTTTCCATCGCGTTATTAATGATTTCATGGCGCAGACCGGCGATGTGAAGTTCGGCAAGCAGGGTGGCGC
>JAEWHQ010000156.1 GCA_023387715.1 Pseudomonadota bacterium
TTCCAACACTGCTTAAAGAAAATACAGCCCTCTCAAAACTTAAGTGCAAAGTGAGCGAGCTGCATTTAATTAAACCATCAAATGGATAAGATTTTTTACTTCGCTAAAACAGCCTGCGGCGTTTTACGGAAACTAATAGCCATCCGATTATATGCATTCATCAGACTGATGGCGATTGTCAGGTCAGACAGCTCTTTTTCACTGAACACCTGATAAGCAGCTTCATAAGCGGCATCAGGAATGCCTGTTTGTGCAACAAGCGTCACACTTTCGGCCCATGCAAGAGCCGCCCGCTCATGAGCGTTAAAAAGTGCGCCCCCCTCTTCCCACGCCTGTACAAGTGCAAGCTTTTCAATTGAAACGCCTTTTTTTACTAAGGCACGGGTATGGCTATCCAAACAATAAGCACAATTATTGATTTGCGAAACTCGCAGATAAACCAACTCAACCAGCTCTTCAGTAAGATCCGTTTGCTTGATATAATTATAAACACCAGCAAGTGCTTTAGCTCCATCAGGCGCAACCTGATTGTAATCTATTCGTTTAATCATTGTTATTTCCTACTCACCTTCATGAGATCAGTTGCGATTAATGGCAACCATTCTCACTTTTCATCACGATGGAGATAAAGCATCTCAGTTATCACTAAATTTCGATTGACTTTTCTTCATATTAAGAACAAATATAGAACATCCAATAAGGCAGTGATGAATGACAACTGAAACCGCATCTGAAAAATACATCATCATCCCATACCGCAAAAACCAACAAAAACTGGTCGCCGCCGAAATGCGCCCCGCTCAGTCAGCCGTTAGTGCCGAACGCATTGCCGCTGCAATGGCTGAGCGTTTTGCAGGCGTTGTTGCCTATGCTGTGACCATTGATGAAGAGTCCGGCGACATGATGGAGCCTAGGCTTCTGGCTTCCTTTGGTGAAGTGCCGGTTGAGCAGGAAGATTGAGCTTCTAACAGCCACTTAGTTGCGCTATTTCTCGTGGCTTGGATGACCTCCCCCGCCAATTGGCGATTAAATTTACATATGGAAAAATAAAGGTTCGCATGTCGTTTAGCATTGTCACAACAAAAGAAAGACCAGATTTAGCTCAAACTACCGGCACATGGCGCTGGAATGCTTTCTTTAGTGATACAGGTGTAAGTCTGGCGCAAGTAATTGAGATTGATGCAGATTGCGCCGCGCAACAGGATATGATGCCAACTGTCTGGGTTTTACTCGATGGTGAAACGCCTGTTGGCATGATCACACTCTGTCTGGATGATCTTGAAGACCGGCCAGAGTTGAACCCTTGGTTAGCAGGTCTTTATGTTGATCCTAACTATCGAGGACGCGGACTTGCATTACAGCTGATTGCACATCTTGAAACAATTGCAAAAAATGCAGGCATTGAACGCCTGTCACTTTATACAGATGGCTCAGTCGGCCTTTATTCCAAAGCCAGTTGGAATATCACTGAGACTTTTGATGACAATGGAGCTCTTTATTCCATTATGCAAAAGCAATTAGCGCCAGCTTGATCATGTTTTTCAAGCATTTCATCTAAAAATAAAGGGCGAGAGACATAGGCTAAGTTATTTAAAATAACCCTTAAGCCAGCATCCCTCGCCCTTTATTTTTATCAATATCGCTTTAGTTTATTTCATTCTGCTGCTTCAAATGTAAATGGCTCGGCATCTTCAAATTTGTCAGAAACTTCGCCAACCAAAACACGGCTCATATCAACGCCAAGTTCCAGTTTGCGCACCTTTGCACCTTCCGCAAAATCCAGCTTTTTCAGATCAACCCAGAAAATATTAGGTGATGTGGCTGATTCTGCATGAAATTGCAGTGCTTTTTGATCCGCAACTACACGCCAGCGTGTTGTAGACAGGTTAGGTGCATCAGACATGCTCACGCCATAAGGCACCGAAGCATTACGCACCACACTGAAAACAGCTGCTGCTGCAATGCGCGGATCATCTGTCTGCGTCACTGCATTGACGTAGAAACCAGCACGAACAAAGCGATCTTCCGATCGTCCGCTACCCGGCAAGAAGTTCAGCGAATTAACTTTGCCCCAATAGGCTTTATTCGCCAGCTGGAAATCATAAGCCGGATCATTGGTTACCACTTGATAAGAACGGTCATGATGAATGCTGAGCTTACCATCAATCCATTCCAGTACTGCGCTATCACCGCTGGCATCCGACAGGGTCAGATGAAGTGGTGCAAGGCTACCCGGGCGACCAGGCACTTCACCGCTCACCACTTGAATTGGATTTTCTTTTGTATATTCAACCGCTTCTTTAACATTGGCGAACTGATCAAGATAAAACTGCGCCCAGATAGCCAATGACATACGCTTTGATGATTTATCATTTTCCGGATATTGCGACGCATTCAGCCATAACAGGCTGGCATTGAGACCAGCTTCATTCATACCGTCAACGGTTGAAATATCATAACCTGAAACAGCAAGACTGCCATATTTCGAAGTCCACTCAACCGAGCGTTCGCCTGCCTGACCGCCGCGCTTCATGCCTTTCGGGAAAACCCAGAAATTGCTGATCATCGGATCTTTAAAATCCATGCTGCGGCCGGTTAGCGTACGCCCTGCCTCGCCATGATAAACAACGCGTGTGCAAGCCTGAACTTCAGCGGTCATAAGAGCCGCAACTGCTGTCAGTGCAGCAGCAAATTTTGAAAAGCGATACATAGTAACTACCTATTCATCAATGGATTGGTCTAGTTCTATAAATCAGAGTTTTAACAATACGGGAATGTAAATCCCATAAAGTTAACCTCTTTATTTGCACGGATCAGCCTTAAGGCCAAATATCTGCTATCAAATAATCTACTTTGATTTTTTTGCAGTTAAAGATGAAATGTGTAAACTTAATGTGCAAAGCAACAATGGCTGCGCAATAAAGCGGCTCATTCGCTTGCTTATAAGCATGCTTGTCGTTTTAAATCACATTCGTCTCATCATTATCAGTCCATTGATTGGCCATGCCGCATAGAAGGATAGGACATGAAAGCACTTTCGGTTGTCAGTCCGTCCGGTCGCAAGATTGCAAGTGGCGAAAAGACAATCGAAGTCCGGCGCTGGCTGCCGGATTTATCCCCCCATGAAGATTTACTGATTGTCGAAAACGATAAGTATCTGACCAAAACCGGCGATATAGATCCCGACGGCAGAGCTGTTGCCATTGTTCGTATCAGCCTCGTGCGCCCGTTTATCATTGCTGATCTGCAACCAGCTTGCGCTCGCTATTTTGAACAAGGCTGGCACTCATGGGTTCTAACGAATGTTCGCCCTATTAGCTTTTCCAAAAAAGTTCTCGCAGCCCGCGGTATTTATGAAATTGATATCACTGAAATTCTGGCTGCGAAAAATTAAAGGGCACCTAGCAGTGTTCCTTTATTCACGTTCAATTTAAGCGCATATAGAAATGCCCGCCTGTAAACAGACGGGCATTATCAACTAATATAGAATCAAAACTAATCAACGCGCATTGATAAGTTGCGCCAAATGATTGCCAAAATCACCGCCCTTGCCACCGGCATTGATTGTTTCGAAATAATCATGCCAGCCCGATTGTGCGATACCTCCAACCAAAGCATTGAGAGCCTGATCATCGGCGCAGCGCCAAATCGCATAGAATTGATGTTCGCTAGAATGCAGTTTCTCTTTATTAATTTGTCCAAGCGAAATAGCCTCAACGCCAAGGGAAGCTAAGGCTGGCATAGCAGCACCCACTTTTTCCAAAAATTGCTGACGTTCAGCAGCTGTGAGGTTAAGCCATGCTTGTTTAGGGCTATAAAGCTCGGCAAGATAATGCGGCATGATAAATTTTCCGTTTTTTAATGATGTTTCAGGCACGAATAGAGCGCAATGCTCGTTTACAAATGCGTTGTGTTGCAGCTGATGAGCTACTTGCCTGCCATTGTACGCATAAATTCTGCACCCAATCCGGACAGTCTTTTGATGCATCATTCAGCCAATTAGCGACTGAATCCTGCACATAAATGGACGGATCAGCCTTTAAAGCCGCTAAAACTGGCAAAGCTAACTCCGGCATTTTCTTAAGTTGTGCAATATGCTGGCACCACACACCGCGCGGGCGAATAGCTTCGGTTGCAAAGCGCCGGATGCGTTCGGAAGAAGACTGCGTCCACTCAGTTAAATAGGTAATAGCCTCATCCAAATTGGCAGCTAAATCACCGCGGACAGCCATCCATGACCATTCCCGCACACCAAAATGAGGGTCATCAGCAAATGGCTTGATAGCTTCAAGACGTGCATCTAGGCTCAAACCTGAGCGCTGACCAACCATAAAACAACACCATCCGCGCACCGTGTCGGACGAATGATGCGCAAGCTGCATAATAGCTTCTACACCCAATTCACGTGTGATAATACTGGCGGCCAATCGCATGCGCTGTGAAATACCGCTTGCGGCACCTGCTTCCATTTCGGCTAAAGCCTGCTCGCTTATTTGTGGCAACACAACATGCATCAGCTTGGCAAAATCCACCGCGAGACATTCAGTCAGGTTGGTGGCCTCTGCTCCAGCATTCAGTGCATCGAGCCTTTCTTGCGGAATATCTTTAACGCCGCGCCCTTTTGCTTTGGCTATAGTCATGATGCAGCCTCAACCAGATTGTTGCGAATACGTGCTAAAAAACCATTGAGTGTCTTGCGATCATCCGCAGAAAAACCGGCAAATAATGCCGAAATCCATTGCGTATGCTCATTAAACAAATCATGCGCACAGGCTTCAC
>JAEWHQ010000210.1 GCA_023387715.1 Pseudomonadota bacterium
ATGTTCGCCATTGATCTGGAACGCGAATTGGTTGGCGGTCTGGATGATGATTTTTTTGCCCAGGATGTGCCGGATGTTTTTGCTGAGACGGTTTCATCGGAACCATCTGCACCAGCACCTGTGACACCCGCATCCACCATGGCTGCGGATAATTACCGTGACAGCTACAGAAACGCGTCAGCGCGCAGCTATGCCAGTTACAATCAGGGTTCGCACGGCTATGGCAGTCTGACTCAGCATTTGCAGTCACAATCACCTGCAGCAAGTTCAGTTGTTGAAGAAACACCGGCTGAAAGCTTTGAAGCGCCAGTGGCGGCCTCTGAGCCTGAAGCTGATGTGCCTTATTCTTACGTCGATCACGGCTTTAATGCTGATTTGGAAAATGAACTGGCATCAGCTTTGTCAGGTCATGAAGATGTACTGTCCAGCCGTTCGCTTGGCGGGCAGGGCAATGATATTTATTCTTATAATGAAGAGCCACAATTCGCACCCGTAGAGGAGCCAGAATATGTGGCTCCGGCGCCAGCTGTTCCTGCTGCATCGCTGGAAGATGAATTGGCTAATTTGCTTTTCGGTGATGATGCACCTGCTACGGCAGAGCCTGCGCCTGTTTACGCACCAGAGCCATATCAGGCAGCCTATGAGCCTGCTTATGAAGGGGCTTATGAGGCACCGGCACCTGTATATGCTGCGCGTGAAGAAGAGCCGTTTGCGTCTTTTGGCAATGCCGAGCAAAGCTATGAAGCAGAGCAGAGCATTGATGATTTTGCCGCTCAATCTTCCATTGAAGGTGGCAACTATCAGCCAGCTTTCACTCAAAATGCATATGATGAGCCATCTTTTGCCGAAGCACCAAGCTTTGCTGCCGAGCCATATTATGCTGAAGAGCCTCGCTATAGTGAAGAACCAGTTGCTTCAGCACCAGCGCATCATTCCAATGATGCACCGCCGCAGGATATGTTCTTTGATGATACATCCTTTGCTGTTGAGCCAAGCGACATTGAGCTGAACGCCCTTAATCAGGCATCGGCCGAGTTTGAAGCAACGCTTGCTGATCTGCCTGAAGAAGATACGTTTGAAATGGATGATGAGAACTTCTCGGAAGCCATTGAGCGCGAATTGTCGGCACAGAGCTACTTTGCTTGGGAAAAAGACAAAGTTCAGCCGGAAGAGGCTGGTGAAGAAGTACAGGCCGAAAATTTCTTCTCCGATCAGGATTTTGATTTCTCGGTTGATGAAACTGGGCCAGTTGCTTCAACAAGAGAAGCAGAAGCACCGCTGACTTTCGCCCATGCGATTTCAGAAGATGAGCGCAAGCCAGCACCTTTCCCGCATTATGCGGCACAGCGTTCAAGCTTTACTGCTCCAGCGCCTGATGTGGCAACGATTAGCGTTTCGGAAGCAAAGGTTGAGCAGACCCAGCCGCTCGATCTGCCGGAAGTGCCATATTATGACGAGCCGGAAAATGCCGGTCTCAACCAGCTTGAAGCAGAATTTGCCGATGTTTTCAGCGCAATCAGCGTTGAAGAAACACAGCCGACAGTCAATGATGCAGCAGCATCGGCTGACCGTGCTTTTGAAGATATTTTCCGCGAGAGCTATGCTGATTTTGCCCCGTCTGCTTCAACCGCAGGTGCGGCTGCCGGCATTGCAGCAGGTGCTGCCGCAGCCGGATTAGCCGGTCGTCGTCAAGCCGATGCACAGACATCGTCTTCAGGCAGTCAGGATGATTTTTATAATCATTGGGCTGATGGCAATAATGGTGCCGATAATGCTGCTCCAAAATCTGCGCCTTATGCAATGGGCGAAGATTTAGGTGCTGCTGCCGAGGCATATCGTGAGCGTCCGGTGCGTGGTCGCCGTGGCATGTTGCTTGCAACTGCTGCCGGTGTTCTCGTGCTGATCGGCGGCATTGCATATCACTTTATCGGTGGCGGTATCACGTCGGGTGATCCGGTTATTATTCGCTCTGATAATCAACCTGTGAAAATGCAGCCGGAAAATCCGGGTGGCGCAACTGTGCCTAATCAGGACAAAGCTGTTTATGAGCGCGTTGCGGGTACAATTCCGCAGAATCCGGAGCAAAAATCTCTGGTCAGCGCGCAGGAAGATCCGGTTGATCTGGCCGCTAACGAAGATGAGTTTGGCAGCATTGATGAAGAGCGCAATGACACAATCACAGCGACCAACAATAATGCTCCGGCTGAAGAAGCTCCGCTGATTGCCTCGCGCCCTGTGCAGACCATGGTTGTGCGTCCGGATGGTACAATCGTACCAAATCCTGTCGAAGCACCGCATCCTGTAACGCCTGTTGCACCGGAACCGGAAGAACTGACACCGGAAAATATCATTGAATCTGCACCGTTGACACCAGCTGATGTGATCAATGCACCGGCAAATAATAGGCAGACCAATGCACCGGTTGCACAGCCACGTCCTGTGGAAACACAGACCTTCACACCGCCGACACAGGCGCCGGTTGCGCCGTCGCGTCCGGCTCAGCAGCCAACAACGGTTGTGGGCACTGCAACACCACAGGCGCCAGCTGTGAATGAAGCTCCGGCAGCACCTGCTGCGGGTGGCTATTATATCCAGATCGCATCGCAGCCTTCTGCTGAACTTGCGCAAAAATCTTTTGCGACCATGGGGCAGAAATATGCAAGCGTCATTGGTGGTCGTGCTGTCGATATTCGTAAGGCCGACATTCCGGGCAAGGGTACTTACTACCGTGTCCGTATTGCCGCTGGCTCGAAGGCTGATGCCAATGCATTATGCGAACGCTTTAAAAATGCCGGTGGCAGCTGCTTCGTGACGCAGTAAAAAAAACCACAATGAATGACAGTTACCTGTCTTCATAAAATATTATAAAAAGACCAAAAACAATTTAGGGCTCGCTCTTGCATGAGTGAGCCCTTTGTTTATCTTTTGCATGATCAATTCCGGTTATGCTATCGGGATGGCAGAGTAGAAATCTTTTGAGAGGGGCAAATCGCATGAGCAAGTGCAAAGCGATGATTGCAGGTGTTGCTGGTACTGAGCTGAGTGCAGATGAATTCGCGTTTTTTCGCGATGTGAACCCATGGGGCGCCATTTTATTTGCCCGTAATGTGGAAAGCCTTGAGCAGTTAAACGAACTGACCACATCCATGCGTGATGCCACAGGTCGTTCTGATCTGCCGATTTTCATCGATCAGGAAGGTGGCCGCGTGCAGCGTCTGCGCCCGCCATTGGCGCCGGATTATCCGTCTGCGCAAATGATTGGTGATGTTTACAAGCGCAATCCGGAGCAGGGCTTGCGCGCCGCATGGCTACTTGGCCGTTTGCATGCTTTTGATTTGATGTCGGTGGGCGTGAATGTGAACTGTATGCCCGTGCTGGATGTGCCGGTGGAAGGCGCCCATGAAGTGATCGGCAGCCGTGCTTATGCTTATTCACCGGATGTGGTGGCGCTGCTTGGCCGCCAAAGTGCAGAAGGTTTGCTGGCCGGTGGTGTTTTGCCGGTGGTAAAACATATGCCGGGGCATGGCCGTGCTTTTTGTGACACGCATAAGGAACTGGCACGTGTCAATGTGCCGCTTGCTGAGCTGGTAGCGCATGATTTTGTGCCGTTTAAAGCACTCAATGATTTGCCGATGGCGATGACCGCCCATGTGGTATTTGAGGCGATTGATCCGGATTATCCGGCCACTTTGTCGGATACGGTTATCAGAACCATTATCCGTGATGTGCTGGAATTTGACGGGCTGGTCATGAGTGATGATATTTCCATGAAAGCCTTGTCGGGTGATCTGGGTGATCTGGCCGAGGCAATTATTACAGCTGGTTGTGATATCGTGCTGCATTGCAGCGGCGATATGGAAGAAATGCAGAAAGTTGCTGCACGAACCATCACGCTGGAAGGCAAGGCTAAACGACGTGCCGATCTGGCACTGTCTTATGTCGGTGAGCCAGACCTTTCCAATGAGGAAGAACTGCGTGCAGAATTTGCACGTATTTTTAGTGTTGAAGCCTGATTGAAATGTGGATAAGAGCCAGTGGCTGACCCCAAAGCCCCGATATCAGACGCCATCGCGCCACTTGAGGCGCTGTGGCAGGATAGCGACGCATCAGACGATCCGCCGCTGCAAATTGATATTGAGGGTTTTGAAGGGCCGCTGGATTTGCTGCTGCATCTGGCGCGTAGCCAGAAGGTCGATCTCACCCGCATTTCCGTACAGTCGCTTGCCGAACAATATCTGGAATTCATAGATCAGGCACGGGTTCTGCGCCTTGAGCTTGCCGCTGATTATCTGGTGATGGCGGCGTGGCTGGCTTTTTTAAAGTCCAAATTGCTGATCCCGAAACAAGCCGATGATAAAGGCGAGACGGGTGAGGAGCTTGCGGCCATGCTGCAATTCCGCCTCAAGCGATTAGAGGCGATGCGTGAGGCGGCTGTGCGTCTTGTCAACCGCAATCAGTTGGGGCGGGAAGTGTTTAAACGCGGCGCACCGGAAATGGTGATTGTCGATAAAACCAGCCTGTTTGAAGCCTCACTTTATGAATTGCTTTCAGCCTATACTACGCAGCGCCAGCGCATGTCTGTCACGCAGGTGGAAATCACTTCGCGAGCCGTGTGGTCACTCAAAGAGGCGCGTGATATTCTGACCGGAATGATCGGCGAGATCGGTGATTGGGTGGTGTTTGATCAGTTTTTGATCCGCTATTTGATTGCGCCTGATCAGCGTGTGTCTGCCCTTGCCAGTTCTTTTGCTGCAAGCCTTGAACTGGTGCGTGAAGGCAAACTTGAAATCAAACAAACATCCGCCTTTGAACCGATTTTCATGCGCAAGGTGTCAAAGCCAGCCAAAGCGACTAAGGACACGGGAGAAGATAATTGAGCAAACTCTCTGACGTGTCGGGTGTCAATCAACCTGAACAGTTAAGCGCGGTTGAAGCAGCGGAACGCCTGAAGTTTGATGAAGCTGCGCGCAAAGTTGAGGCGATTATTTTTGCATCCGCTCATCCGGTTTCATTGGCTGCTCTAACTGAGCGTGTCCCCAATATCGCCTTGGATAAGGTACTAGAGCGCTTGCAGCATGATTATCTTATGCGCGGAGTCAATCTGGTTAAGCGTGGCGATGCGTGGGGCTTTCGCACGGCACCTGATCTGGCGCATTTGATGAGCAAGGAAATCGTCCAGCAGCGTAAGCTTTCAAGGGCTGCTTTGGAAGTGTTGGCGATTATTGCCTATCATCAGCCGGTAACGCGCGCCGAATTGGAAGACATTCGCGGCGTTGAAACTTCCAAAGGCACATTGGATGTGCTGATGGAGACAGGCTGGATTAAACTGCGTGGCCGTCGTCGCACACCTGGTCGCCCTGTTACTTACGGCACGACCGAAGCATTTATTGATCACTTTGGTTTGAGTGATATTCGCGATCTGCCGGGCTTGGAAGAATTGCGCGGGGCAGGGTTGCTGTCCGGCCGTATTCCGGCAGGTTTCAAAATTGCATCGCCCGATATTGATCTTGATGAATTAACCGCAGATGAAGCACCGCTTGATGAGGTAAATGTCGAGGATATGGGGCTGCTGACCCCGCTCGACAGTGATGATTAAGCCTTCAAATTACGAATCAAACAGTGACTTCACGCGTTGTGTTGCTAGTGTTTTTAAGCCTTTGGACGCAAGCAAATGACGCGGTGTTTGTATAAATTGTTCTGACTATGGCTGGTTTGCTGCTTATTACAAAAAAAGATTATCAGCATAATTTATGCTAAAATAACAAAACAAATGCTTTTGTTACCGGTAAACTTATGAAATAGGGTGTTTCGGCTGAAAAAATCCGGTGAGGAGGCGCGCACAGGACTGGACACTGTGATAGTTCTGTTTGAAAGATAGCGCCAAAATGATTAAATCGGATTAATCACGTTTTAATGCCGTAGCAAGTGCGGCAAAGAGAGGAATATCATGGGTAGTTTTTCAATCTGGCATTGGCTGATCGTGCTTGCTGTTGTGTTGTTGTTGTTTGGCCGTGGCAAAATCCCTGAATTGATGGGTGATGTTGCTAAAGGCATCAAGAACTTCAAGCAGGGCATGAACGACGACGAAACCAAAGATGACGGCAAAACCATCGAAAACGATGCTGAAGAAGCTGTTCGTCCGGCAAAGAAGACCACAAAGTCATAATTGCTTTTGAACGATTACAGCGACATTCATCGCTGTAATCGTTTTTATATCTGCTATTGGATTTATTGCGCCTTGGTTTGCAGCACTTCACTGTTTGATTAAGCGTGATTTTATTATTTTTTAAATAAAAGATCAGGCTTTTTTCGTCTGCCGGCTATCGGGATAAAAAATGCGCAGATAAGCGCGAGGGTATAAAATGCTTGATGTTGGTTGGTCCGAAATTCTTGTTATCGCAGTCGTGATGATTGTGGTTGTCGGGCCGAAAGATTTGCCGAAAATGCTGCGTGCATTCGGCAAGGCTACGGCGCGCATGCGCACCACCGCCAATGAGTTTAAACGTCAGTTCGATGATGCCTTGAAAGAGGCAGAGCTGGATGATGTTAAAACAATCATTGATGAAACACGCAAGCTCGATCCGCGCGGAAAAATGACACAGGTTTTTGACCCTATCCGGACAGCCGGTAATGATCTGAAGGCAAGCCTCAATCAGTCGCCGAAGCCTGAGCAGTCTGCAAAACCAGTCGATTCTTCAATCTATAAAGATGGTGAAAAACCGGCTGAGCCGGAAGCCATCGCACCTGTAAGTGAAGTAAAATCACCATCAGATGCGATTACTGAAGCTGTGAAGAAGAATTTGCCTGAAGAGGTGAAGCCGGAAGCCGCAAAACCAGCAAAAGCGCTTGTGGAAGCAGCAGCTAAAGTGAAGAGCGCACCGAAAGCAAAAGTTGCACCTAAGGCATCGGCTGCGAAAGCGCCTGCTACGAAAGCTGCCGTTAAGACCGCTGCTGCAAAACCGGCAGCGCCTAAAAAGGCACCTGCGAAAAAAGCACCGGCTCCAAAGACGAGCGCTAAAAAACCTGCTGCAAAAACGACAGGAACGAATGAGTGACCAAACACGACGATGAGATTGAGCAGAGCGCAGCTCCGCTCCTTGAGCACCTGATTGAACTGCGTCGCCGTCTGATCTGGGCGATTTTGGCGTTTTTCGTAGCCTTTGTTCTCTGTTTTGCTTTTGCCAAGCAGTTATTCAACCTGCTCGTTGTGCCTTATCAGTGGGCAATTGATTGGGCAGGCTTGGATCGCTCCAAAGCTGAATTGATTTATACGGCACCTCAGGAATTTTTCTTCACGCAGGTTAAAGTCGCCATGTTTGGCGGTCTTGTGCTGGCATTCCCGATCATCGCTTCGCAGGTTTACAAATTTGTGGCACCGGGTCTCTATAAGCACGAAAGAATGGCATTTTTGCCGTTTTTGATTGCTTCGCCTTTATTGTTTCTTGTTGGCGCAGCGCTGGTTTATTTCTTCTTCATCCCAATGGTGATGTGGTTCTTCTTGGCCATGCAGCAATCTGGCGGCGGCGGTGAAGTGCAGATTTCGCTGTTGCCGAAAGTATCTGAATATTTAAGCCTGATCATGACATTGATTATGGCTTTTGGCTTGGTGTTCCAGTTGCCGGTTGTCACCAGCCTGATGGTGCGTGCCGGTTTGCTGACCTCGCAAGGCCTTAAAGATAAGCGCAAATATGCGATTGTGATTGCCTTTGTGGTGGCTGCAGTCCTGACCCCGCCGGATCCTGCCAGCCAGATCGGCTTGGCAATTCCGACCATTCTGCTTTACGAAGTTTCGATTATTATGGCTCGGATGATTGAGCGTAAAAAATCAGAAAATAACAATACAGATGAAAGTTCATCTGAAGAGTAAAATCGACTAAAAAGAATTAAGGATCACGCACTATAAGTGGGTGATCCTTATAATGTATAATTTTTTGTGAAACGGCTTTTCTCATGCATGATATCAAATGGATCCGCGAAAACCCTGAAGGTTTCGATGCAGCTTTGCAAAAACGTGGTGTTGCTCCTCAATCCGCGCATTTGATTGCACTGGACGAACAGCGCCGCCTGCACATTGCTAAGGTGCAGGAAGCGCAGGAGCGCCGTAATGCTGCATCCAAAGAAATCGGCAAGGCGATGGCTTCCAAAGATATGGAAACAGCCGAAAAGCTGAAAACTGAAGTGGGCGAGTTGAAAAATTTCCTGAGCGAAGCTGAGGAAGAAGAACGCCGCCTTAATCAGGAATTGACCACAGCGCTTTCAACATTGCCGAATATTCCGTTGGAATCCGTGCCTCTCGGTCAGGATGAAAACGACAATGTGGAAATCCGCCGCGTTGGTAATCAGAAGAACTTTGCCTTTGAGCCGAAAGAACATTTCGAAATTGGCGAAAATCTTGGACTGATGAATTTTGAACGTGCGGCTAAAATTGCCGGTTCACGTTTCACGGTTCTGACCGGTGCTTTGGCGCGCCTTGAGCGCGCTCTTGGTCAATTTATGCTGGATCTGCACACAACCGAGCACGGCTACACAGAAGTGATGCCACCGCTGATGGTGCGTGATGAAGCTATGTATGGCACCGGCCAGTTGCCAAAATTCAGCGAAGACCTGTTCCGCACCACCGATGGCCGCTGGCTGATCCCAACCTCGGAAGTGCCGCTGACCAATCTGGTAGCGCAGGAAATTCTTGATGGTCGCACATTGCCGCTGCGCTTTACGGCATTGACCCCTTGCTTCCGTTCAGAAGCTGGTTCGGCTGGCCGTGACACACGCGGTATGCTGCGTCAGCACCAGTTCCTTAAAGTGGAAATGGTGTCGATCACCAATGCTGAAAATGCCATTGATGAACATGAGCGCATGACAGCCTGTGCAGAAGAAGTGCTCAAGCGCCTTGATATTCCGTTCCGCACTGTTGTGCTTTGCACGGGCGATATGGGCTTTGGCGCACAGAAAACCTACGATATTGAAGCATGGATTCCGGGTCAGAAGACCTATCGCGAAATTTCCAGCTGCTCGGTCTGTGGTGATTTTCAGGGACGCCGCATGAATGCGCGCTACCGTGTTGAAGGTGAGAAAAACACCCGTCACGTTTATACGCTCAATGGCTCCGGTGTAGCGGTTGGCCGTGCACTGATTGCGGTGATTGAAAACTATCAGCAGGAAGATGGCAGCATTATTGTTCCTGAAGTTTTGGTGCCTTACATGGGCGGCATGACAAAAATCGAAAAAGTAATTTAAGTTTTTTCGGATAAAGAAGACCTGCCGGATTTCATGAATGACTTCATTAATATCCGGCAGGTATTTAAAAAAATCCGGAGCGGTTTTGTTGCTTCGGTTAAGGAGCGCACATAATGAACCGGGCTTCGGCACATAAGCGGCCAAAAATGTCGGAACGGGAGGGGTTTGCAGCATTCGTTTTGCGTATGCGTGCAATCGGTCTTCATGATCCGCGTTTGTTTGCTGCTATCGAATCTGTGCAGCGCCAGAGTTTCATTGATGTGAACTGGATGGATTTGGCTTATTCATCCCGGACTATTCCGCTGCCTTGCGGCGAATATGTTGAAAGCCTCGATGAACAGACCCGCATTTTGTCGGCTCTGAATATTGAGCAAAACCACCGTATTTTAGAAATTGGTACAGGCTCCGGCTTTACCGCTGCTGTGATGGGGCGCTTGGCGACACGGGTCACAAGCCTTGATCGATATCGCAGCCTTTGCGAGCATGCACGTACTTGTATCCAAGCTTTGCAGATTGAGAATATCAACGTCAAACATGCCGATGGCCGCCATGGCGCGGCAGGCGGGCCGTTTGACCGTATTGTCT
>JAEWHQ010000233.1 GCA_023387715.1 Pseudomonadota bacterium
AAATAATCCAGACCGAACCGTAAATGCTGACGTTGAGGATCGGGATGGGCTTGAGGAAAAAAAGGATCATCGCGACGCCCAGAATGATGCCGGGCAAAGCATAGGTCAGTTCGCTTGCGACCTGCAAAAGCCGTGACAGCAAGCCTTTTTGCCAGCTGAGGAAATAGGCCAAAAACAGAGACAAGGCCATAATGATGACAGAGGAGGCCAGGGTCAGATTGAAACTGGTGATGAAAGCATTACGGATGGCTTCTTGAGCAAAGAGCGCCTGACGGTAATTTTCAAAGGTAAGGTTGGTGAAATTTAATTCCTGACCGACACCGCGCACCAAGGATGAAGCGATAAGCGCAGAAATCGGCAGCACCAAAGTGACGAGATGAAAAGCCCAGGCACTGATTTCAACCGGATATTTCCACTTGCCCAGATCCCAAACCATGTTTTGCCCAAGGCCGGACACACGCACATCACTGCGATTGGCAAGCCAGCTGTTTAAAATCAGGCAGAGGCTGGCAATAATGGTGAGAAAGAGCGCCAGCACAGCCATTTCCGACAAGGCTGTCGGGCCATAGGAGTTTAATCTTTGATAGATGATAGTAATCAGCGTTGGAAATCTGGCCGGAATACCAAGCATTGCCTGAATACCGAAATTGCCGATAGCCGAAACAAAGGCCAGCGCTGCACCTGCCAGCAAACCGGTGCGTGATAATGGCAGTACGACACTGAGCATTGTCGCCCAAGGTTTTGCCCCTGACGCGCGTGCAGCCTCCAGCAAATCTGCCGGAATACGGCGCAAAGTGGCGCGCAATGTCAAATAAACCAATGGTGCATTATAAAGACCAAGCAGAATGATAATGCCGGTCGACGAATAAAGCGGATGTTTAGTGCCACCGCTAAAGGTAAAAGGCAGATAAGATAAAAGCGGGCTGGTGGGCGAAAGTGCCTGCACCCAAGCAAGTGCTGTCACCTGTGGCGGGATCATCAAAGGCAGCACAAAGGCAAAAATCCATGCCTGCTTCCAACGCATCTTGGTGAAAATCGTCAGGAAACCAGCGGCTGAACCAATGAGCAAGGCCAACAGGGTCGAGAAAACCGAAATATAAAGCGTATTGAGTGTGGCGGTGAAAATTTGTTTTTTCGCCAATACACTATAAACCCAGCTCAGACTGAGTTTGCCTTCCGGCATCAGTGCTGTCATGGCAAGACGAGCAACCGGCGCGATGGAAAGGCTCGCAATCAGCAGGGTCAACAGAGCGAGAATAACCCACTCGGTTCTGAAAGAGAGCGTCGCTAAGCGACGCTCCAGATTTAAAGACAAATATTTCACGTAAACTGCTTATCCGCCGAAGATTTCAGTGAAAGTTTCACGGGTCTGCTTGTCGGAAGCAACGGCTTCATCGCTGTCCATTGGCAGAAGTTTGATATCTTCCAAACGCGGGAAGCCTTCCGGTGATGGCAGCGATTTGTCGATCGACATATTGCCCTGCTTGATCACCAATTCCTGCCCTTGCTTGGAAAGCACGAAGTCAACAAACTTCTTGGCGGCATCGGCGTTTTTGGTGTTCTTCATGATCGCTACAGGTTCGGTGATGAAGCTCACACCTTCTGTCGGGAAAATGATGTCGAGCGGTGAGCCGCTTGCCTTGGCGCGGATAACATCAGCATCAGCGATGATGCCGTATTTTGCCATGCCGTTGGCAACGGCCTTCAATGCCGGACCATTGCCGCCTTCAGGGTGAATGTCGAGCTTGGCGAGGCCTTTGTAGAAATCCCAACCGATTGTGTCGACATTTTTAACTGCATGCAGATGGTTGAGTGCAGCGCCTGAATAAAGCGGGCTTGGCACGGCAATCTGGCCGGTATTTTTTTCGTCCAAAAGCTGGTTCCAAGAGGTCACGGCTTCAGCATTTTTGGTGTTGTAAGCAATCGCTGTGGTGATCACTTTGGTGCCAAAGAAGGTCATGTCTTTGTCGTAAGTTGCTTTGTCAAAATCACCAACAGGTGCTTCCGGATAAGCAAGCAGACGATCATCTTTTTTCAGCGCACCAAGATTGATTGTGTCGGCGACAAGCAGCAGATCCGGCTTGATAGCACCGGCTTCGATTTCAGCCTGCAAAATGTTCATCAGCTGGCTGGTGCCGTTGCGCATCCACTCCACTTTGATGTCAGGATATTGTGCCTGAAACGCATCAACGGTCTGCTGAGCAATTTCAGGAGACTGCGATGTATAAAGCTGCAATGTGGTTGCATTGGCAGCGGTTGAGATGAGAAGCGCGGCAGTAAGAGCAGTTATAAGACGCATGAGATCAGCCTTTTTGACTATAGGGTTTATGCTTGGGAGGCAGGGATAAGCCAGGCATCATCAATAAGCAGCGAGATGGTCTGACCGGTTTGAAGATCGGTTAGTTGATCGGCATAAAAGGCAAGCTTGACACCGGGAAAGCGGATGGCTTCCGCTTCCATGCGGTAATGGCTGCCGCGAAACACCTTGCGGGTGATTTTTACGCGGATATGGCCTTGGTTTTCCGGTGCCGGTTTGAGGTTTTCCGGATGCATGGCAATCACGCCGGATGAGCGTGGTTGTTCATCTTTGTGGCAGCGCACTTCCACGTCAAAGCCTTCGATTTTGACGGTTGCTTTGCCATTATGAACCGCACTGACATGGCCGGTATTGAGTGTAAAACCATCGCCGATAAATTCGGCAACCATGGTGTTGCGCGGCTCGTTATAAAGCTCATGCGGTGTCGAAAATTGCATGATGGTGCCTTTATCCATCACCGCGACACGATCAGCGAGCGCCATGGCTTCAGCCTGATCATGGGTGATATAAAAAAGCGAAGCACCGGTGGAGCGATGGAATTTGGAAAACTCGTCTTCCATTGCGGAACGTAAATTAACGTCCAGATTAGCCAGCGGCTCATCCAGCAAAACAAGATTATTGCCCTGCGCCAGACAACGGGCAAGCGCTACACGCTGACGCTGGCCGCCGGAAAGATCGGCAGGTTTGCGATGGGCATAAGAGAGCATCTCAACCGTTTTGAGCGCGGCATCAACGCGTTGTGTGCGTTCAGTTGTCGGAACTTTTCGCACTTTCAGGCTGTAGCCGACATTTTCAGCCACATTCATATGGGGCCAGAGCGCGTAATTTTGAAAGACAATGCCAAGATTACGATCTTCAGGGTCAACGAACTTTTTATCCGAGGTGACAACATTGCCATCAATATGAATAGTGCCGCTATCAGGTTGTTCAAAACCGGCAATCATGCGCAGCAAAGTTGTTTTGCCGCAGCCGGACGGGCCAAGAACGGCAATAAATTCGCCATCACCAATGGCCAGACAAATATTGGAAAGTACCGGAGCACCGCCATAGGACTTGTGTAGGTTCTGGATTACGATCTCGGACATTCAGCTTGTCATTTCACCTGCATCAAAACATCAAGTCTGCACTCGTGTGCGACAGCGCCTTAATCGCGCATATTTATGACAGGCAGATAACGGTGACTGTGAATGGCAAAAATATTTAAATTTTACTGGCAAAAAACAGAAAAAATAATGTTAGAACGGTAAGTGAAGCAGATGTATTCAGGGTGAGGCGATGAGCGATAAGATATTGATTTGGTTGCGCAATGACTTGCGCCTCAATGATAATCCGGCGCTTTTGGCTGCGATGAAATCCGGCACAGATGTGTGTGCAATTTTTATCCATGAAGTGGGTGAAGGTGCACGAAAAATCGGCTCGGCCTCGCGCTGGTGGTGTGAAAACAGTTTACAAAATCTTCAAACTGCCTTGGCGGCGCTTGAGATTCCTCTGATGATTGAAGAGGGCAGTGCGGTTGAAATTTTAAATCATTATGCCAAGCAGCAAGGTTTTGACAAAATATATTGGAACCGGCGGTATCTGCCCTATGAACGCGACTATGATGCGCGGATTAAAGCCGATTTGCAAAAAGCGGGCATTGAGGTCACATCTTTTCAAGGCAATTTATTGCTGGAGCCTTGGCAGGTCAGGTCTGGGGGCGAAAGCCCTTATAAAGTTTTTGGCGCTTATGAGCGTGCGGTGCGCAAAATACTGGGCACAACCGGCTTTGCTGAAACGGGGCGTGAAATTGAAGTTTCGCCCTCATCATTGCCTAATCAAAGCAGACGTGAAGATTTCTGGGCGCAGAAATTTGAGCCTTTATGGGGCATTGGCGAAGGGGCAGCACAGCAAAAATTGGATGATTTTTTAAGCGATAGTCTGCAAACCTATAAGCAGGATCGTGATCGGCCGGACAAGCAAGGCACATCGCTTTTATCAGCGCATTTGCGTTTTGGTGAAATCAGCCCAAGGCAGATTTGGCAGAAAGCTGCCTTTCTCAGCGATATGAATGGTGCCTTGGCGGAAGGCGCACAAAAGCTGATGTCAGAATTATTATGGCGTGATTTTCATTATTATCAGGCGTTTTATTTGCCTGATATTGCCCGTTTCGACATGCGCGATACATTGCAAAATCTGCAATGGCAAAATGACGATGCTCTTATCAAGCGCTGGCAAAAGGGCCAAACGGGTTTCCCTATCATTGATGCGGGGATGCGTGAATTATGGGCAACCGGTTATATGCATAATCGTGTGCGTATGTTGGTGGCATCATTTCTGACCAAAAACCTGATGGTGGATTGGCGCATCGGCGAGAAATGGTTTTGGGACACATTGCTTGATGCTGACGCTGCCAGCAATCCGGGCAACTGGCAGTGGGTGGCAGGCTGTGGTTTTGATGCAGCGCCTTATTTTCGGGTGTTTAATCCGGTGTTACAAGGCCAGCGTTTTGATGCGCAAGGGCACTATGTGCGCCAATGGTTGCCGGAACTGGCTTCTATGCCTGATCGCTGGATCCATCAGCCATCAGATGCACCGCAGGCGGTTTTGGCTGAGGCGGGTGTGGTTTTAGGGCAAACCTATCCGCAGGCAATGGTCAATTTGAAAGCAACACAAGCCGCCTTCAAACAAGCAATGAAAAAGGATTTTGATCAGCCGGATTTATTTTAATCCGGCTGATCCGATATCATTAATTGCCGACAAATTCAAATTTATCGACATCCACCAAGCCCATATCGGTGATTTTCAGATGCGGAATGACCGGCAGGGCGATGAAGGCTAGTTGCAGGAATGGTTCGTCCAGTGTGGAGCCGATGTCAAAAGCGGCCTGACGAAGTTTGCGCAAATCCTCACGCACCACCTCATGCGGCTCCATGCTCATCAAACCCGCCACTGGCAATGGAATTTCAGCCAGCACACGGCCATCGCGGATGACAACAAAACCGCCTTCAATTTCGCCAAGACGATTAACTGCGGCGGCAATATCTTCATCATTCGTGCCCACCACACAAATATTGTGGCTGTCATGGCTGACAGTTGATGCAATCGCACCGGTTTTAAGGCCGAAGCCATTGATGAAGCCAGTGGCGATATTGCCATTTTTGCCGTGACGTTCGACCACTGCGATTTTTAAAACATCGCGTGTCAAGTCCGGCTCGACACCATGAGGGCCGACAGACAGATCATATTCGATGCTTTTGGTGATGATTTTGCCCGGTATAATGCCGATAGCGCGGGTTTTGCCGCTATTGGAGGAGGAACGGAAATCGGCAGGCTTAACCAAAGGTGCGCGAACACTGTTGCGCCCGACCGGCTCGATTTTTTTGCGTTTGGCAAAACCGTCTTCGCTGACCAGTTCACCACCTGCCAGCACCATATCAGCGTGACAGCCTTCCAATGAATCGAGCACAACCAGATCAGCACGCAAACCCGGTGCAACAAGGCCGCGGTCATGCAGACGGAAGGCGCGTGCGGCAGAAATACTGGCGGCGCGATAAATCGCCAAAGGTTCCACGCCACCTTCAATGGCTGTGCGGATGATATGGTCAAGATGGCCATGATCGGCAATGTCGAGCGGATTGCGGTCATCGGTACAAATAGCGATGAAAGGCGAATTGCGTTCGGTAATCAGCGGCATTAAAGCTTGCAGATCGCGCGAAACCGAGCCTTCACGCACCAGCACATGCATGCCTTTACGCAGTTTTTCCAGCGCTTCTTCATAAGAAGTGGCTTCATGCTCCGTGCGGATACCGGCGGCAATATAGCCGTTTAAATCTTTACCAAGGAGAAGTGGCGCATGGCCGTCAATATGACGTCCCTGAAACGCGGTCAGTTTCGCCATACATTCAGGGTCTTTGTGCAAGACACCCGGAAAATTCATAAATTCTGCAAGGCCAATGACCTTTTCATGGTCGGCCAATGGCAGCAGGTCGTCAACGAGAAGTTCGGCACCTGCCGTTTCCATATGGGTGGAAGGCACGCAACTTGAAAGCTGCACGCGGATATCCATCAAGGTTTCGGCAACACTGTCGAGGAAGTAATGGATACCTTCAAGCCCGAGCACATTGGCGATTTCATGCGGGTCGCAAATGGCGGTGGTCACACCGCGTGGCAGCACGCAACGGTCAAATTCATGCGGCGTGATGAGGGAGGATTCAATATGCAGATGCGTATCGATAAAGCCGGGCACGACAATGCGGCCGCTAATATCAATTTCGCGCTTGCCGCTATAAGTGCCATAAGTGGCAACGATGCGATCACCGCAGATGGCAATATCACTTTCGACAATTTCGCCGGTCACAAGATTGAAGAATTTGCCGCCCTTCAGCACCAGATCAGCCTGTTCGCGACCGGTGCCCTGATCGATAATTTTTTCTAACATCTTGTTTCCTTCTTAGCGTCTGCGCGTGCCATTAGGGCGTAACGCTAACACGCAAATCTGGCAAGTAGGCAGATGTTTTAAAGTTCTTCAAAAATCTGTTCGAGTGTCAGGCTGATAGCAAGCAATTTATGATCGTGCTTATGGCGCGCAAAAGCCATAAAACCTGCTGGTTTAGGTGTGCGGATCATCGGTAGTGTAATGGCGCAAAGGTCAAATTGATTGGCAATCTGGTTGTTGCGCAATAATAAAGCTTCCACATGATTATATGCGTCATTATCAGCAATGAGATCGGCAATAGATGATGCAAAGATCGGGCATGTTGGCGTGACCATCAGGTCATAACCACTTAAACGCTCATCCATCCGGCGCACAAGTTGTTGTCGCTCAAATAAGAGTTGCTGGTAGGCTTCCTCAGAAATCAGGCTTCGTTTGCGCAATGTGCGCGCTAAATCTGCCCCTACGGGTGCATTATCATCCTGCAACCAATCATGATGCACATGACTGGCTTCAATGCCGGCAATTGAACCGATGCGGGTGATGCGCGCCATATCATCAAGTAGATCATCAATTTTCAGCGCGATGATCTTCGCACCTTTGCTTTCCAAAAGCGCCAGAACTTTTTGGAAGCGGGTCAGAATATGCGCATCTGTAAGCGCAAATAAGTGGCCTTCCGGCACGCCGATAGTTAAATTGTGCAACGACAGAGCCTCAGGCAGCAATGGCACATTGCCAGCCATAATAGCATCGGTGAGAATGCAGTCAGTAACAGATGTTGCTAAAGGGCCGATGGAATCTAATGTCGGTGCCAGAGGAAAAACGCCTTCATGCGACATACGCTGAGCCGTTGGTTTGAAGCCGACAAGGCCGTTTAACGCGGCTGGTATGCGGATGCTTCCGCCGGTGTCGGAGCCGATGGCAATTTCACTGGTGCCTTCTGCGACTGATACGGCAGCACCTGAGGATGAGCCACCCGGAATGCCACCTTTGACAACGGCATTTTCCGGCACACCATAATGCGGATTAAAGCCAACAGCAGTGAAGGCAAATTCTGTCATGTGGGTTTTACCGATGATGATGGCACCGGCTTGTCGCAAGCGTTCAACAATGACAGCATCTTTTGTAGCCGCTGGGCTGGTTTGGCGAATAACAGAACCTGCAAGGGTTGGCTCACCACGCACATCAAACAGGTCTTTGATGGAGACGATACGCCCGTCAAGCGGACTTAAACGCTCACCTTTGCGGTGACGTGCATCCGCTGCATGTGCAGCTTCCAATGCGCTGTCTTCATAGATGCGGCTAAAGACGCATTCGCTATCGC